>CAXHYW010000312.1:0-5260 GCA_964021475.1 uncultured Desulfobacteraceae bacterium
AAACTCATGCCTGGTCATTAATACCATCATTGTGACCCCTGGCAATACTCATTTGCCTTGTGAATACCAAGGCGTCCCTGCCTGCAAAAAATAATATAATAAAAAGAGTTCAGTCAATACGATAATCGTGATACTTTAAAAATCTTTTTTGCATAGACAAGAAGGATTATTATGCAGTACCTGTTGTTCATTATTACATCTCTAATCTGGGGTGGTGCCTTTTTTCTCATGAAAAAAGCAGGTCTTGCTTTTGGCCCGCTGACAATCGGAGCCAGTACCACGTTTGGTGGCGCCTTAGTGCTTTGGATATCCTGGCTGGTCAAACAAAATACGTGGCAGATTCGGCGTCAACATTTGATACCCTTGTTGATTGTCTCTTTGCTTGGTTACATATTCCCCTATGCGGCACAACCTTTTCTTATCAAACTGATTGGGCATGGGTTTATCGGGATGATGGTCGCCTTGGTACCCATTTTTACAATCTTGGTATCCATTCCTTTGTTGGGCGTATACCCCAGTCGAAAACAATTTCTTGGCATTTTGATCGGAATGGTGTGTCTATCATTGATGGTTATTGATGGTTTGGATCGAAATGTCAGTTGGTTTTTCTTGTTTATGGCCCTCTCGGTTCCCCTTTGCTATGCAATAGCCAATACCCTTGTCCAGCGCTCGTTTCAGGATTTACCACCGATCATTCTTGTTGCCCTGTTAATGACGGCTGGAACGATTGTGCTAACACCATTAGCGCTGGTATTTGAAACGATCACAATTGATGATAATTTTGTTACAGCTATTGTTGCTATTATACTGTTGGCGATATTCGCACGGGGTATTGCCATGCTATTTTTTTATAAAATGATTAAAACTAATGGCCCCCTTTTTGCTGGCATGGTTACCTATGTCATTCCTATCGAAGCACTCATGTGGAGTTGGCTGGACAATGAACGCATCACATTAATGCAGGTATCTGCCATTTTGATTGTGCTGTTAGTCGTTGGCGTGGTCCAGCGGGATATCGTTCATCGCAATAAAAAATGCTGACCTTTCCTTAAAAAATTGTCCAACGGGTAGCCTAAACATGGTGCTGTACCTATTGAGTCCCGCTTTAAATATCTTCTGGAATCCGGATCCCATATTGTTTTATCCGCTTCCAAAGGGTCACCCGGCTGATTCCCAGTTTCCGGGCCAATTTGGATTGATTTCCCCTGGTTTGTCTAAGGAGCGATAGAAGCTCATCTCGATTTGATTGAGTCTCCGGGGATAAGGCGGGGTGTTCTTCACAAATTAGTTGATTCCCATTTCTAATTTTAGGCGGTATGTGTTTGGGCTCAATCCATCCCTGGGTGCACAGGATAGCCGCATATTCTATGGCATTTCGAAGTTCACGGACATTGCCGGGCCAATGATAATCAAGAAAAATTTCCATGGCTTCCGACGAGATTTCCAAGATAGGTTTCTTATTTTTTGTACAAACTCGGTTGATAAAATTTTCTACAATCAGGGGGATATCTTCTTTTCGGGCCGTCAGAGAAGGGCATTGAAGGGGAAACACATTAATTCTAAAAAAAAGATCTTCTCGAAAATCACCTTTTTTTATCATGTTTTCAAGGTTTCTATTGGTGGCGGTAATAATTCGTATATCAACGGGAAACGGATGATGGTCCCCCACCCGTTCCACTTCTTTTTCTTCTAATACCCGGAGAAGTTTAACTTGGGTGGACAAGGGGATATCTCCAATTTCGTCCAGAAAAAGGGTACCTGTGTTGGCGGCTTCAAACCGTCCGATACGATCCCTGTCCGCACCGGTAAAAGATCCTTTGACATGGCCGAACAACTCACTTTCAAGGAGGCTTTCGTTGAGGGCCGCACAATTAACCTTGATAAACGGCTGATTTTTCCGGGGGCTGTTTTCATGTACGGCCAGGGCCACCAATTCCTTTCCGGTTCCGCTTTCACCCTGGATGAGTACGGGGGCATCGGATTGGGCAACGCTCAAGATTAATTGGAAAAGTTTTTCCATAACCGGGGTTTTGCCCAAAAGACCGTTGAAACCGTCGTCCAGGTGGAACATATGTTTGAGTGTTTCGATTTCCTGTTGTTTTGTAACAAGATCTGTCAAGTCTGTCAGGACTTCAACTGCACCAATTACCTCTCCCTGTTCATTCTCCAGCACAGAGGCCACCTTGAGAATATGAACCGAAAGATTTTTTTTATTCTTGATCATGCAGCGTTTAAGCCTTGATCGTCCAACGATAAATAATTTGCAAAACTCCTTTCCCTTTCCCTGTCCGATGATTTTGCAGCCGGAACAATTTAAAACCCTACAGGAACTGCCTGTTAACTCTGACTTGGTATATCCGGTAAGTCTCTCGGCAGCCGGGTTGGTTGCATGAATAATACCACCGGTATCCAAAACCAGAATTCCATCCTGAAGGGTATCTATTATTCGTTTCCACTGTTTTGAAATATCCATCTCATCCTTAATTTTGCTCTTCTGAACAGATGATTCAGTTAACAACTGTAACCTTAACAGGTGTTAAAGTTAACACTATTCATAGGGAAACACAAATATTAACTTTTATGGTAACCCTTTTCTATCAGGCCTTTTCATTCAAACTTAAACTTTTTTTTCCTGGGTACGCATTTTGCTCTCCATGGGGCAATGCAGTTTAAAAGGAAATATAACTGGTTACAACAAAAGGAGAAATGGATGAAAAACAAGCGATCTGGCAGGAACAACTTTTTAAGGCTATTTTTGGCAGGCCTTTTTTTGATGTTCATTGCCTCACCCAATGTTTCATGGGCGGACAGTGAAATGGATGCCCTGAAGGAGCAGCTCAGCCAATTGTCAGAAATGATGCAGAATGTTGAAAAAAAGTTAGCGAATATGGAAGCCAAAAATGCTGAAAAAGAATCTGAAATTGAGGAAATGGAAGAACGGGTGAGTGAGGCTGAGCTGCACACCTCAACGGATAAATTGTCCCTGGGAATAGAACTTCGAAGCCGGTGGGATTCCATCCATTACCAGGATATGATTTCGGCACCGGATGCCTTGATGGGCATGTTTTTTATGGACTACAATGCCGGTAATCCAAACCTGGGTGGATTAAATAATGCAACCGCTGCCCAGATTCAAGGAATGATGGCCGGTCTGGCAGCAAGCCCTCTGAATGTACCGGAGAAAAACGATGTGGACAATGATTCCATTTTTACCAACCGGTTTCGGATCAACATGAAGGCCAAAATTAATCCCCAACTGAGTTTTGCAGGCCGCCTGGCGGCCTACAAAGTATGGGGGGACAGCTCCGGGGTTCAAAACTACCAGGGCGGGATGAACGATGTCACCCTGGACGGAACCACCTCAAGCCTTCCCACCGATGATTCCATCCATTTGGAACGGGCCTATTTTAATTATAAAGATGATGTGGGAAGTGTCCCCATCAACTTTTCCCTGGGCCGCCGGCCCTCCACGGAAGGGCCTCCCATGGAATATGCGGAGTACAGCCTGGAGGGCGGATCTCCCATGGCCCATATTATTAACTGGCAGTTTGACGGTGCCTCTTTGAATTTCGGCCTGGAAGAGACCACGGATATCCCGGGGGCTGCCTTTAAGCTTTGCTACGGGGTTGGCTTTGAAAGCGATTTTGGAAACAGCACCTCCATGAAGAGCGGTGAACAGTTAAAGGATGTCCATTTGTTCGGGTTTATTGTCAATCTCTTTGACAATGATACCACCAGTGCGGTTTTAAATTATGCCCATGCCTTTGATATCACCGACGGGTTTACCGGACAGACCGTCATGCCGTTCACTGCGACCGAGAACCCGGATGGCACTTATACCTTTGCACAAAACACCGGGGGCTATATCAGCCGGACCGAGCCCAGCACCAATCTCGGTGACTGGGATGCACTCACCATGCTGGTTCGGACCAATCTGACGGAAAGATTTGACAAGGACATCGATCTGTTTTTCTCCTTTGGATGGAGCCATACAAGCCCTGACCAAACATCGGCCCAACCCTTTTACAATCTGTTGGGGCAAGGGCTTCTCAATTCCAATGGGAGCCTTGACAGCCACAGTGGTTACAGTCTTTACACGGGCGCTATCTTTCCCATGCCCCTTTCTGCCCGGTGGGGATTTGAATACAATTGGGGTTCCGAGTACTGGTTCAATTTCACGGGCGCCGAAGACTCCCTGGTGGACAGCAAACTTGCGGTCCGTGGCCATGTGTTTGAAACCTACTATATCCAGCCGATTTTCAAGGATAATTTTTTCCTGAAACTGGGAGCCCGGTATTATGATTATGATTATACGGGAAGCGGAAATCCATTGGGGGCGCCGGTAAAAATATCAGAGGCCACCTCCATGGATGCCCTGTTCCCTGTTGCGGACAAAGCATGGAATGCCTATTTGTCTGCCACGGTGAGATTTTAATTTTTGAAACAATGCCCGGCCGGACAGCGGTCTGTTGGTTTTAGCCGATTGCTGTCCAACCGTCCGCATATGAGAAAGGAAGAGATGATGTTTAAAAAATTTGGTTTTATGTTGATTTCTTTAACCCTGGTTGTGGGATTTTCCAGCCTGGGTTTTTCCGCCGATAGCGGCAACGCCCGTAAGGGAAAATACACCTTCAGGAAAAGCTGCCGCAGTTGTCACAATGATGCAGGCACTGCCGCACCCATTAGCCCGGACAGCAAGACGCAGGCCCAGTGGACACGGCAGTTCAAGGCAAGTAAATATGAAAAATTGACCTGCAAAGACGAATGGGCCAAACTTTCAGAAAAGGATCGGCTGGATATTTACACTTATTTGCATAAATATGCTTATGATTCGCCCTCACCGGCCAAATGCAAGTAGATCTGAAACTGTTTTCATGAAACCAGAATCCTAAACCAAATTGTTGGCCCGGGGGTTATGGGATAAAAGAGCCTGGGTATTCGTCGCCAGGCTCTTTTATTATAAAAAATTTTATAGGATTTTTTATTGTTTCTACTTTACCTTTACCGATGCAGTACCCGCTAAAAATTGTATGATCGATACCATGGTGTCACCTGTGACGTTACTATTGTTGCTTCATATTTTTAATTCTATCGCTGAACAATGCACCCACATTAAGCTCATTGAATAATGTAAATCCTAGGATCATCAACCCGCCGAGTATCTGAACAAGGCTCATGGATTCATTTAAGATCATAACAGAAATAATGATGGCAACAAGGGGATCGATATAGCTGAAGAGAGCAACTTCCTGCCCTTTCA
>CAXHYW010000313.1:0-5259 GCA_964021475.1 uncultured Desulfobacteraceae bacterium
CGGCCCCTATGAGTTTGGTGGATAGCACATCAATGACGGCTGCCTGGAAAGAAGCCGCAATCTGGGCTTTGTCTTCCTGGGTGACCATCTTGTGATCATGAATATGTCTGGCCACAGATGATTTTAAACCACTGAAACTGAAGTCAAAACTTGTTTTATCCAGCAGACTCCTGGGGAATTTAATCTTGTCCGGGTCCGCTGTTTTGGCCATCTTTTCGATGATAGGTCCCCCGGGATAGCCCAGGTCCATCATTTTTGATACTTTGTCAAAGGCCTCACCTGCGGCATCATCCCGTGTTTGACCCATTAGTTCAAAGGAGTGGGGGGAGGTGACATGGTAAATATTGGTATGTCCCCCGGATACCACCAGGGCTATGAAGGGAAAGCGGGGAGGGTTTTCCATTAATCTCAGGGAATAAATATGGGCCTCAAGATGGTTGACCCCTGCAAGAGGAAGTTTTCTGGCCCAGGCAAAGGCCTTGGCAAATGAAAATCCCACCAAAAGGGCACCAATAAGTCCGGGTCCCCTGGTGGCGGCTACCCCATCAATTTCTTCCAGGGTGATGCCGGCTTTTGTCACGGCTTCATCCACCACGGGAACGATGGCTTCTGCATGCATGCGGGAAGCCAGTTCCGGCACAACGCCACCGTATTTACAATGGGTATTTATTTGGGAATAGATGATTGAGGACAGGATGTTTGTGCCGTTTTGCACCACTGCTGCCGCGGTTTCATCGCAGGAGGATTCGATCCCGAGAATGATCATTTAAGGTTAACGGCCTATATCCATTGGGTCTGTTTCTCGTTGTTTATTCTGTCGGCGATTTCACCGATGAGATAGGATTTTTCTTCCATGGCACCCAGTCGGTCCATGACCTCTTCAACTGATTTGTCAGGCACCACTAACACCATGCCGATTCCATTATTAAAGGTCTTGTGCATCTCCGTATCTGAAACGTTGCCTTCCTTTTGCAGCAGCTGGAAAACCGGTGGGATTTCCCATGAATTTTTATGGACCAAAGCTTTACAGGAATCGGGGATAACTCGTATGATATTTTCATCAATTCCGCCACCAGTGATATGGACCAGTCCATGGATTGGCAGGTCTCTGAGCAGGCCTAAAATGCCGGGAACATAAATGATGGTCGGTTTTAAAAGTTCTTCGCCCAGGGAGGTGCCAAACTCCGGGATATGGGTGTCAACCGTGTATTTGCATTTATCAAAAAATATTTTTCGAACCAGGGAAAATCCATTGGAATGCACACCGCTTGAGGAAATACCGATCAATTTATGGCCCGGTCGGATATAGGAACCATCAATTATTTTATCGTTATCCACAATACCCACGGAAAAACCAGCCATATCATATTCTCCGGCCTGGTACATGCCCGGCATTTCAGCGGTTTCTCCGCCAATCAAGGCACATCCAGCCTGGTTACATCCCTTTGCAATTCCCTCTAGAATTTTTTCTGCAACCCCATTGTCAAGGGTCCCCATGGCAAGATAGTCAAGGAAAAACAATGGTTTGGCGCCCTGGACGATGATGTCGTTGACGCACATGGCCACAAGGTCGATGCCAATGGTATCGTGTTTGTCCATTTGAAATGCGATTTTAAGCTTGGTGCCCACTCCATCGGTGGCACTGACCAACACAGGATTTGAAATATTGGAAAGGTTTAAGGAAAAAAGGCCGCCAAATCCACCGATTTCTCCCATTACACCGGATCGGGGCGTGGATTTTGCAATCTTTTTTATTCGATCAACCAGCTGGTTTGCTTTGTCTATGTCAACGCCGGAATCCGCATATGTCAAGGAATAGTTCATTTAAAATCACCTTTGAAATCACATTTATTAAGTCTTCTAAAACCCTGCAACCATAAACATATTGGGCTAAAAAGTCAAAAGCTTTTTGACAGGAACTGCTATATATTGTATCTAATTCAAATTTAAAATTAGCAACTATTTCGGAGAATTTAAGATTGATGAAAACAATCAATATTGGGATTATAGGATATGGGGTTGTGGGAGCTGGGGTTGCAACCTTACTCACCCAGAAAAAAGAATTATTGGAAGCCAGGATAGGGGCTCGTTTAACCCTTAAGACCATTGCTGATATTGATATCACCACAGACCGGGGGGTTGTGCTGGGAACAACCTTGCTAGTAAATGATGCCCTGGCGGTTATCAATGACCCGGAAATTGATATTATTGTGGAACTGATTGGGGGGGATACCATTGCAAAACAGTTTACCCTCAAAGCTCTTGAAAATGGCAAACATGTGGTGACGGCCAATAAGGCCCTTTTGGCAGGTCATGGCAATGAGTTGGTGAAAATGGCACGCAAAAACAGGGTGGATCTGGGGTTTGAAGCAAGCTGCGGTGGGTGTATGCCCATTATCAAATCCCTGAGAGAATCCCTGGTGGCCAATAATATTTTATCCATGTCCGGTATTTTGAACGGTACCTGCAATTATATATTGACCAAAATTTCCCAGGACGGGTCCCTGTTTGAAGATGCCCTGAAAGATGCCCAAAAATTGGGGTTTGCAGAGGCAGAACCCTCTTTGGATGTGGATGGCCATGACACGGCCCATAAACTGGCAATTTTAAATTCCCTGGCCCACGGCATGGAGATCAATTTAAAGGATATCCATGTGGAAGGCATCCGGAACATAACCCCGGTTGACATCGAGTTTGCCCGTTCCTTTGGGTATACCATTAAACTGCTGGCCATCGGAAAGATCCATGGAGATCATGTGGAAGCCCGTGTGCATCCCACCATGATTTCAAATGCCAACCCCTTGTCCCATGTAGACCATTCCATGAATGCCATTGCCATTGATGCCGATGCCACGGGCAAGATTATGCTCTACGGGCATGGGGCTGGTATGATGCCCACGGCAAGCGCCGTATTAAGTGATATTGCCGATATTGCCAGAAACATTCTTTCAAATACCAGCCGCCGGGTGCCCATATTGGGATATCCCGAAGACAATATCAAACTCATCCCCATTTTGCCTATGGATGAGCTGCATACAAGATATTATTTGCGGTTTGAGGCCAAGGATCATCCCGGGGTTCTGTCACAAATTTCCGGTATTTTGGGTGAAAATGATATCAGCATCAAATCGGTTCACCAGAAGGGCCGGCAAAGCAATGGAAAGGTGCCTGTGGTAATGATCACGCATATGGCAAAGGAAGCATCGGTTCAAAGGGCCTTGACCCTGATATCTGCCACCGACTCTGTGGTGGGAGATCCCATTGTCATTCGAATTGAAGAAGATGCGTGAGCCTATACTATAAAGACCAGACTATAAAGACCAGGCCCTAAAGAAAAGGCCCCAATAAATAGGCCCTTAAAGAATAGACCCTAAAGCATAAGCCCAGGAGCAAAACCATGAAAATACTTGTCGCAGATCTGGAAGGGGTGTTTTTACCTGAAATTTGGATCAATGTTGCCCTAAAAACGGGAATAGAGGAATTAAAACTCACCACCAGGGATATTAGTGACTATGATGTGCTGATGACCAAGCGATTGTCCATCCTAAAGGAAAACAATTTGAAAATCCAGGATATCAGGGCGGTAATATCCACCCTGGAACCCCTGGATGGGGCAAAACAAATGCTGGATTGGATTCGGGATCAAACCCAGATTATTATCCTTTCAGACACCTTTGAGGAGTTTGCAAAGCCCCTGATGGCAAAACTTGGGTTTCCGGCCTTGCTCTGCCACAATCTGACCATTGATGGAGCCGGTAATATTACCAACTACAATCTCAGGATTGACAACCAGAAAGCCCGGGCTGTCAAGGCATTAAAGGAATTGAATTACAATGTCACCGCCTTTGGCGATTCTTATAACGATATTGGGATGATCCAGGAAGCCGATCAGGGATTTTTCTTTTGTCCGCCAGCCTCCTGTGAGACAGATTTTCCGGAGATACCGGTTGCAAACACCTATGATGAACTTAAAATCATGATTCAATCCGTATTGGATAAATAATGCTGAACATTGATCAATTTAAACAGATCCGGGTGCTTGTCATTGGAGATTTGATGATTGACGAGTACCTCTGGGGCAGTGTGGACAGAATATCACCGGAAGCACCGGTTCCGGTGGTGTGCATCGAGACTGAAAGCCAGGCCCTTGGGGGGGCTGGAAATGTCATCAACAATTTGACCGCCATGGGTGCCACGGTATTTCCTATTGGCACCGCCGGAACCGGCAAGGCTGGGTTGATGATCTATGAAAAGCTGACGGAGCTTGGGGTTGAAACCGAGGGGATTGTCAGTGAACCGGATCGGCCGACCACCCGGAAAACCCGTGTCATTGCTTCCAACCAGCAGGTGCTTAGGATTGACAAAGAGATAAAAACACAAATCACGGATTCCACCCTGGAAAAATTGATGGTCATCATTGGAAAGAAAATGGGGGATGTGGATGTGGTAATTATCTCCGATTATGACAAAGGCTTGGTGACAAAACAGCTTGTGGAAAAAACAGTGGCCCTTGCCCAGGATCACAACCTGCTTACCCTTGCGGATCCCAAAGCCTTGAGTTTCTTAAAATATGCCGGGGTCTCGGTGATCACCCCCAACAAAAAAGAGGCCGCTCTTGCTGCCAATATGGAAATTTCCACCCAGGAGGATCTATCTGAGGCTGGCAAAAAATTAATGGATCAGGCCGGGATAGACCGCTTGCTCATCACCTGTGGAAAAGACGGGATGGCCCTGTTTGAAAAAGGAACGCCCCCCCGGGTGATCGCCTCAAAAGCCCGTCAGGTCTTTGATGTCTCCGGTGCCGGAGACACAGTTATCTCCTTGTTGGGGCTGGGGCTGGCCACGGGTGCAAGTTTTCATGATGCCGCCATGGTGGCCAATGTGGCCGCCGGGATAGTGGTGGCCAAAGTGGGTACGGCAACGGCTTCCCTTGGGGAACTTAAACAGGCTTTGGACAATTAATAAATAAGTCTTGACTTGATAAGCGTTTTGGCCTATCTTAGTCTGGTTGTTGCGGGGTGGAGCAGTCTGGTAGCTCGTCGGGCTCATAACCCGAAGGTCGTTGGTTCAAATCCTTCCCCCGCTACCAAAAATATTCAAGCCCTTGTTTTTACAAGGGCTTTTTTGTTTTTTGGCTTCCGTTTTGATTATGTGGACAATTTGTCCACAACGCTTGCCCACAAAAATCAGCAAACGGGGGTTCCATGGTTTCAAAGTCACCATCCTATCTCAAGCGTGCAGGCACCAAGTACCATTTCA
>CAXHYW010000314.1:0-5256 GCA_964021475.1 uncultured Desulfobacteraceae bacterium
GGACCATATCGAAGCCCCTGAACATTCTTATAAGCAGAGATTTTCCGGGATGCTGTATCACCCTCCTCATCTTTTTTATCAATGGTTTTAATAAGGGATACTGTTTGATTTACAGCATTCTTTAGCTGAACCTGATACGAATAGAGACCTCCCGCCTCTGAAGCAATTGATTTTCCGACTTTCCCAACCCAGCTAACATGATCGTTTAACCTGTTTGACAGGGTCAAAGCCAACTCTGTATGTGGTTGTTTAAAGGCTTTTCCAATATTGATGGCGGATTCATGAAGTTTTTTGTGGGGTTCCTCTATTTCTTTAAGAAGGGCAGCCAATGATGGGACAAGGGTTTCAGCATTTTTTCGTCCTTTTCCGTAAAGCCACTTGCCAAAACCGCACTTGTGGTCATCCGTCTGAACTTCAAGAGTTATAACTGCTTCATCGGTTAACAACGCATTTACCTTGTTAACCCAATTGAGATGATCCACTTCTTTTTGAGCAAGATTTCCATCCAGCTTATTTCCGTCGATAACCTCTTCTGCATTTTTCACAATATTTCCGACACCAAAAAAACTCAGGCCTCCCAAGATAATCAGAAGTATAATCACAACACTAAACCCCGCTGCGATTTTTTTACCTATGGTTAAATCTTTCCAATTCATAGTTCCCCCACATTTTTTTTGTTTTAGATTAGTCTTATGACTGTTCGAGTCCAACTGTTTTCAACTTTGCCATTAAAGAAATTGAAACTTATCAGATCTATCCCTTACGAACTTATTCTCAATAAGCTTTCCACACACTCCAATATTTTTTTTTTAGAAGATGGTTTGCTTAAAAAAGCATCAGCACCCGATGAAATAGCTTTGTTCCTATTCTCTTCAGTCCCTTGTTCAGAAAGTATCAATATTTTAATATGTTTTGTTTTAGGATCTGATTTTACCGATTTGCATACCTCAAAACCATTCATACCAGGCATAAACAAATCTAAAATTAATACACCTGGTTGAAATTGTGTTAGTTTTTTACCTGCTTCAAACCCATCTGAAGCAACTTCGATATCAATAAGAATGCCATCTAATATCTTTTTTAAATAATTTTGAACGCTGACCTCATCATCCACAATTAAAATTTTGATTTTATCATTGTGAAAGCCATTTATATCGAAGGGCATATTATTATCTTGCAACCATTTCTTTAAATCTTCTGGTAGAATCCGTTTATGTCCGCCTGGTGTACTATAGGATTTTATTTTCCCTGCGAAAACCCACCTATGCATAGTGGATCTGGCAACAGCACATACCTTCGCTGCCTGCGGGATAGTAAAGTATTGCTTCATATATATTCGATCCTTTAAAACAAAAAAAAGTATATTTTAATCCAATTGGGACGTTTGCGACATTTAAGCACAATGGGCAACGAAATGTCAACTAATTATAATAGAGGTCTATATTCTATTAAGGGGGTGGACGGTTAGCTCCTCCTGCCATATTACCAAGGACCGCAAATTTTATAACGTGAACGAAATGGCTTGCCTTTTGGTCCATCTACTGCGTTGCATCAAAGGCCAAATAGGCCTGCTATTAGACCTTTAATGCGCCTTGTAGATGAGCCAAAATTCTGCGCTATTTATGGCTGAAAAAGAGGGGTGATTGTCTAAAATTATGGAAGTTTTCAAAGGGATACTGAAAAATTGATTTAAGCAATTGTTTGTCTGTTTTTGCTTGTTTTTTGTCATTGTGTTCACTCTCTTTTTCTGGGATGATCCCTTTCAAAAGGAGATATGATGAACAAAAAAATAATAAAAACACGGCGGATCGCCCAGGTCATTTTCCAAAATGCCCAGGTTTTGGATATTACCGGTCCCATGGAGGTCTTTGCCCAGGCCAATGAGATATTGTCCCTTCAGGACAATGGACCCGCCTATGAGATTCTACTGGTATCCCATAAAAAAGGACCCGTATCCATGTCATCGGGTTTGAAACTATTGGCTGATGAATCGTTTGAAACGATTGGCAATGCCCCATATCCCCTGGATACCCTGCTCATTGCCGGTGGGGATGGTGTATACCGGGCCAGATTTCAACGAGACCTCCTGGATTTTATTAATACCCAGGCAAAAATCGTTAAACGCATGGTTTCAATCTGTTCAGGTACCTTTCTCCTGGCAAAAGCGGGTTTGCTGGATGGAAAACAGGCCACCACCCACTGGTCTGTGTGTCAACGGCTTGCCAAAGAACACCCTGAAATCAAGGTTGTCCCGGATAAGATTTTTATCCGGGACAAAAATATCTATTCCTCGGCCGGTGTGACGGCCGGTATTGACCTGGCCTTGCGCCTGGTGGAAGAAGATTTTGGCCGGGATCTTGCCCTTGGGATTGCCAAGCAGTTGGTGGTGTTCATGAAACGCCAGGGGGGGCAATCCCAGTTCAGTACCCCCTTGGCCCGGCAACATGCTGCAAAAGGGGTGTTAGCGGATATCCTTGCCTGGATGAAACAAAACCCTGATCAAGACCTTTGTGTTGAAGCCCTGGCCCGTCGTTGTGCCATGGGAGATCGGAATTTTGCACGGGTCTTTAAGCAGGAAGTCGGCATGACACCGGGAAAATATGTTGAAAAAATGCGGATCGAATATGCCGCCCAGCAGATTGAAACCCAGAACGAGGGATTAAAACGGGTGGCTCAAATCAGCGGGTTTCGCAGTGAAGAAATGATGCGCCGGGCCTTTAAACGGCAACTTAATGTTTTGCCCCATTTATATCGGAAACGATTTGGAAGAGAGAAAGGAGAACACTATGAATAAGAAAATGACGAATAAAATAATGACGAATAAGAAAAATCTGGCTATCCTGGTCTTTGATGATGTTGAAGTGCTTGATTTCGCGGGTCCGTTTGAGGTTTTCTCAGTAACAGACGAGCTGAACAATCACACACTCTTAAACATTTATACCCTGGGCCTGTCCACGGCCCCTGTGTCCCCAAAGAACGGCCTTCGGATGATCCCGGATTTTGCCCTGGGTGCCTGCCCCCAGCCGGACTACCTGGTCATTCCGGGAGGTTCTGGCACCCGGGCGCTGCTTGAAAATGAACAATTGCTGACCTGGCTTGCTCAAACCGCCCCGCTTTGTGAAAATATTTTGTCGGTGTGTTCAGGCGCCATGGTGCTTGCCAAAGCAGGCCTGTTAAACGGATTGAAAGCCACGACCCACCACGAAGTTTTTCCTGAGCTGGAAGCCCTGGCCCCGGAGACTCAAATTATCAAGGACCAGCGTTTTGTGGACAATGGGAAAATTCTTACCTCGGCAGGGGTGACAGCCGGCATTGACATGTGTCTTTACATGGTTGCCAGACTGTTTGGAGAGGACACCGCTATTGCATCTGCAAAATACATTGAATACAATTATGTTGCCACTCAAAATTTCAAGCAGCAGGGTTGAATATTTTTACCTCTGTCTCTAATTTGTCGCCGATCTGCATTTTGGCTATTTCAGTATCATAGTGAACCTGAATTCCCGTCCAAAAGTCAACAGACATTCCAAAATAGCGCGCCAATCTTAGGGCTGTATCTGCACTGATCCCTCTTTCAAATCGAACAATTTTATTTATCCGCATGGCAGGAACACCAATATCTTTGGCAATACGATATTGGCTAATACCCATTGGTTTTAAGAACTCTTCAAGCAGGATTTCACCAGGGTGTGTCGGGGGAAAATCTCTCATAATAGCACCTCCTTAATGATAATCAACAATCTCAACACCATGTACGCCATCCTCTTTCCATCCAAAACAAATTCGCCATTTTCTATTAATGCGTATACTGTGTTGTCCTTTTCGGTTGCCACTGAGTATTTCCAGCCTGTCTGCAGGCGGTACCCTAAGGTCATTTATCTCAGCCGCTCTATGAAGCATAATTAACTTCCTTTCAGCCAATCTTTGTATATCCGGTGGCAATTTTTTAGATAAAAGACCATTAAATATAGATTTGGTTTCTTTGCATTTAAAGTCTTTTATCATGAATAGTATAATAACCCACAAGGATAATATCGTCAAGGGGTATTGTTTCAGTAGTGGCTTAACTTCTTGTATACAATATTGGGGGAGGATCAGTCACCGTGGCACCCCATGCCACGGTGATAACCGTAAGGCTGAGTGTCCAAAATCTGAACGTCAGATCATTTAATCTCTTCAACTATTTTGAGAAATTCAGTCATTGCCTGGGTGGTAATGGTGTCCTTTCGTTTTATCCAATGAATGTCCAAATTACGAATGCCTTTTGAAAGCTTATACATTTTGATTTTGTCATTGTAATTTAATTTATGAATCAAAGAGATCGGAAATAATGTGACGCCAAGGCCTGCAGACACACATCCCAGGATTCCTTCATGGGAGCCGAATTCCATGATTTTAAATGAATGAATCCCTTTCTTTGAAAACCAGTTTTCAAGGGTGCGTCTGTAGGTACACCCCGTGGGAAATACAATCAACGTCGGGCGCACCATTGATTCGGGAGAACCTGCATTTTTACCGGTGGCCACAACCAATTCTTCATTAAATACAGGTGTCCGGTCAAATAGTTGATTTTTTTCGCAAGCCTCTACAAAAGCGGCATCCAGTTGATATGATGTAATCATCTCTTTGAGTTGTGTATCGGTTCCGGTTTGAATGGTTAAGTCAACATCCGGATATTCATGATGAAAACGGCTGAGTATGTCTGGCAAACGCGAAGCAGCCGTGGACTCCAGTGAGCCGATAAGCAAAGGGCCTTTTAATGTTCCTGTTTCCTGCACCGCTTGCCTGGCTTCTTTAAAAAGGATGAGGGCTTTTTTTGCGTACCCCATGAGAATTTTTCCCGCCGGGGTGAGTTCCATTCCCTTTTTCTTCCTGTAAAAGAGGGTAACGTCCAGGTCATATTCGAGTTGCTTAATCCTGGCGGTCACATTTGATTGGACACAATTTAATTCTAAAGCAGCCTTGGAAACACTTCCCGCAACGCCGGTGGCATGAAAAATTCTAAGACTTCCCAGATCCATTGAACCCTCTCCTGATTATCATTGTTTGTGAACAAAATCTTCATTTATATTCATTTGACAAGATACTATCATTGCCCAGATAATGGGTCAACAAGTCAATGGGTCAATGAGTTAATGGGTACGAAAAACAATATAAAGGAATGTGAAATATGGCAAGATTTTGTATCATCCTGGTCATTCTCTTCTGGGCATCGGCATTTGTGGGAATCCGTCATGCGGTTCTTGGGTATCACCC
>CAXHYW010000315.1:0-5253 GCA_964021475.1 uncultured Desulfobacteraceae bacterium
AGATGTGGTCCTCACCGATCTGGACGGAAATATTCAGGATGGAGACTACAAACCATCCAGTGAGTTGGGATTTCACCTGTCAGTATACCATCAGCGACAGGATGTTCAGGCCATGGTGCACACCCATTCTCCCTATGCCACCACCATGGCCTGCCTGGGATGGGAAATCCCAGCGGTTCATTATCTTGTTGGCTTTGCAGGGAAAAAAGTTCCCCTGGCGCCCTATGCCACCTTTGGAACCCCTGAGCTGGCCCGGAATGTGGCGGAGAGCATCGGGGAGTACAACGTACTGCTTCTTGCCAACCACGGGTTGCTGGCTGTGGGCCGGAATATGGATGCTGCATTTGCTGCTGCCGAAGAGATCGAATTTGTGGCCCGGATTTATTACCAGACCCAAAGCATTGGTAAACCGGTTATTCTGCCGGAGGAAGAGATGGAAATCGTGGTTGAAAAATTCAAGAATTACGGGCCAAAGAAAATGAGCTGATGATCAAAATATAAAGGTCACCAGATAAAGCCCACCACCCTGGGATTTGAAAAAACTTTGTTGTTTGGTCCATGATTTGCTACCATGATTTGCTATAAGAAAATTCTGATAAAAATTGCCAACATTATTGGCATAATCATGGGCAGTAAACCACAAAAAAGGAGATTTGATTTTGAACACCAAGATAGACTGTACGGGACCATGGGTGAAAAAATAATTGGCAAGATTCTTTGCCTACATTTGCAAATTAATATTTAAGGAAATTTCCAATGCCATTACATACTAAAAAATCCCTCCGGGGCAATCCCCTGGACGACGTTTATGCATCTTCTGACCTTTCGGTTGTTTTGCCCAAGTACAAAATGCCAGAAACGGAACAAGATCCGCGGCATGCCTATCAGGTGGTTCATGATGAGTTAATGTTGGATGGTAATGCCCGGCAGAATCTGGCGACGTTCTGCCAAACATGGCTGGAGCCGGAAGTCCATAAGCTCATGGACGAGTGCATCGATAAAAACATGATCGATAAGGATGAATATCCCCAGACCGCAGAGATTGAAAGTCGCTGTGTTCATATGCTGGCCGATCTTTGGAATGCTCCTGATGCCGCCAATACCCAGGGCTGTTCCACAACAGGTTCCAGTGAGGCGGCTATGCTTGGGGGTATGGCCATGAAATGGCGCTGGCGTGAAAAAATGACGGCGGCGGGCAAACCCACAGACAAACCCAATATGATTTGCGGACCTGTACAGGTCTGCTGGCATAAGTTTGCCCGTTACTGGGATATTGAATTGCGTGAAATCCCCATGGAAGGAGATCGGCTCATCATGACCCCGGAAGAGGTCATAAAGCGATGTGACGAAAACACCATCGGTGTGGTGCCAACCCTTGGTGTCACCTTTACCTGCCAATACGAACCGGTAAAAGCGGTTAATGATGCCCTTGATAAATTGGAAAAAGAGACGGGGCTGGATATCCCCATCCATGTGGATGCTGCCAGTGGCGGTTTTCTGGCCCCCTTTGTGGAGCCTGAACTTGAATGGGATTTCCGTTTGCCCCGGGTGAAGTCAATTAATACCTCGGGACATAAATTCGGGTTGGCGCCATTGGGGGTGGGCTGGGTAATCTGGCGGGATGCAAAAGATTTACCCGATGACTTGATTTTCAGTGTCAACTATCTGGGGGGGGATATGGATTGCTTTGCTTTGAACTTTTCCCGTCCCGGCGGGCAGATTGTGGCCCAGTACTACAATTTTCTGCGTTTAGGGAAAGAAGGGTACCGAAAAATTCATCAAAGCTGCTATGACACGGCCCACTATATTTCAGATGAAATTGAAAAATTGGGGTTGTTCAAAATTATCTATGACGGTCGGGGGGGGATTCCTGCCATGAGTTTTTCCTTAAAGGAAGGGGTTGATCCCGGGTTTAATCTGTTTGATCTTTCCGATCGGATTCGCAGCCGTGGCTGGCAGATTGCCGCCTACAGCATGCCGGCAAATCGTGAAGATCTGGTGATTATGCGGATGCTCATCCGACACGGTGTGAGCCGTGACCTTGCGGACCTTTTGCTCGAGGATTTAAAGCGCTGTATTGGGTATTTTCAAAAAAATCCCATTGTGAACCAGGGAAGTGAAACCGATTCAGGTAGTTTCAACCATTCCTAGGGTAACCGGCCAGCCGTAAAAACAAATAAATTGAGATTCTTTTTCCAGGGAGGGGCAGATTTGTCCCTCCTCATTTTGTAAAGGAGCGTAAAATGGGTACGATTTTTACTTACCTGGGTTCAAATATGTTTGTATTTCTTTTTTTATCCCTGGCCCTGGGGTATCCTTTGGGGCGTGTCACCGTTAAAGGGGTGAACCTGGGGGCCACGGCCGGTACTTTGATTGTGGGGATTGCTATGTCTCTCACGGCTTTTATGGGATTCGGCATTACTTATTCTGCACCGGGTCTTGTGTCGACAATCTTTTTGTTGATGTTCATGTATGCCATTGGCATGAAAGTGGGCCCTCAGTTTTTTTCCGGCATTGCCCGGGGGGGAATGGATTTTGTGGTCATCGGTGTGATCGTGGCCGTTTCAAATTTTTTGATCTGCTTTTTCGGGGCCAAGCTTGCGGGGCTGGCACCGGGGTATGCTGCCGGTATTATTTCCGGTAGCTTCACCATCACCGCGGTAATGGGGGTGGCCCAGTCTGCGGTTTCAAGTGGTGCGGTCACATTGCCTGACGGTATCACGGCAAATACGGTGGGCGCTAACCTGGCGGCAGGTTACGCGGTTAGCTATGTTCTCTCTTCCATTTTTACCATTCTTGTTATCAAATATCTGCCCGTTGTCTGTGGAATAGATCCGGTACAGGCCGGTAAGGATGCCGAGGCTTCTTTTGGGGCAGGAGAAGGAGAAGAGGCCCTGCCTGGAACCGCTGGAACATCGGTTGAGGGGGTATCGCCCATGGACATCCGGGCTTACAAGGTTGAGCACAAAGAATTGGTTGGGCAGTCGGTTGAAGATCTTTTTCATAAATATCCCCACGCGGCTGTTTATAAGGTTTTGAAGGGCGATAAGGTTGTCGATGCTTCGGATAATCCTAAACTTGCAATGGGAGATGTTATCGGCGTGCGGGGGGGATACGGAGAACTGATCGCCGGTGGAGAAAAAATTGTTGGAATTGAGGTGGATGAACCCCGGGTGCGCAATGTCATGATCGAGGTGGCCGACGTGCATGTGGGTAAGAGTAAATATGCCGGAAAAACCATTGAGGATTTGGGTAGGGAGATCGGTTTCGGCCTTTATTTCAAGGCCCTTTTTCGCCAGGGTCATCCCATTCCCCATCTGCCGAAAACCATCATCGAAGTGGGGGATGTGGTTCGTTTGGCCGGGCCTGAATGGTGTGTGAACATGGCGGCTAAAAAATTTGGCGGCCGCCCCATCGTGGAAAGTACCATTACCGAAGTCACTTACCTGTCGGTTGCCATGGTGATCGGCTACCTGGTCGGCCATTTCAGTGTAACCCTGGGGGACATTCCCTTTGCTTTGGGAACCTCTGCCGGTTGTATGGTGGCAGGAATTCTTTTTTCCTGGTGGCGGACGAGAAATCCTGCTTTTGGCGGCCCCATGAGCGAGGGGGCCCGCAGCTTTGTCCAGGACATTGGGTTGAATCTTTTTATCGGTGTACTGGCTGCCAATGTCGGACCCAAGATACTCCAATCCTTCCAGGGGACAGTGGTCATCTGGATCGCTTTGATCGGAATGCTCGGCGCTTTGGTGCCGCCGATTCTGGCCTGGATCTACGGCCTGTATTTTCGTAAAATGAATCCTGCGATTTTGCAAGGTGCTGTTGCCGGGGCCCGGAACCATACCGCGTCCATGAAGGCGGCCCAGGAGATCTGTAAATCTGATATCCCGGCGGTGGGCTATCCGGTTCCCTACGCCATTACATCGGCCATGGTGCTGATCCTGGGTTATCTTGCCATGGTTTTGTCTTGATAAGACAGCTCCCAGGGTTACAGACCAACGGATTTAGTACAAATTATTAGGGCAGTTTTTTCAAGGCAGCTTTTTCAGGGCTTCCATGATCATACCTAAATCGGGTCTGATGTTGATATCGGAAACATGAATAAAGCGGATGACTCCTTGCTTGTCCACCAGAATCAATGCCCTTTCAGCAGTGCCGTCGGAGCGAAGTACCCCATAGGTTGAGGCTGTTTGACCATGGGGCCAGAAATCTGCGAGAACATCAAACCAGAGGGTACCCATTTCCTTTGTCCAGGCAAACAGGGTGGGGATACTGTCCACGCTGATGCCGAGCAAAATGGTATCATGGGCCTCAAACAGTGGTCGGGCAATATTATATCCCGGCCATTGGTCTGAACATACCGGGGTCCAGGCAGCCGGAATAAAGGAGATCAATACATTTTTTTTCCCTTTGTACTGGCTTAAACGAATGGGTTTGCCTGATACAGACGGCAGGGTAAAATCCGGTGCCGCCTGATCTGTTTGGACATTTAGTTTGCTGTCAACCGGGGCAAGCACCCCGGGGTTATAAATTTTTTCCCCATAGGCCGTTGAAGTGGCCATGGAAGTACCGGGAAGTACCAGGAAAAGAACAAGTATCTTGAAGATAATACTTTGCATGGGATTTCCTTTAAAATTTTTGGCCCGAGGCCTTGATCAGGGTTTCTAAAAATTGAGCCGGATCACTGATCTCTCCGGACTGGGAATAAAAGATTTCAAATCCTTTTTTTTTGTCTTTGCCTTTTTTTTGGGATAGGGTTAATCCGATAAAATGGGGGGTTCCCACCTCTCCGATTCGCTTGTGGATGACAAATTTTCCATCACTGAACAAAGGGAATTGAATTTTGTAGTTATCCTTGAAAAATTCCACTTCATAGGCGGAATTTCCGGCACCGATTCCAATCAGTTTGACCTGATTTTTTAGCTTGGGATTGTTTTGAATCAAATCATAAAGTTTATTAACATCGGCCGCTTCCCGCTGGCAGATGGGGCAGTACATGGAAAAAATCTCAATGATTAAAACCTTTGCCTCTACCTGGCTCAGCAAAAAAGGATCAGTATCAAGCCCCAGGTAGCTTGCGTGGGAAGGATCTTCCGGTGCCGGAAGGGTGAACCCAAGGTCCATTTTGCCCGGTTTGATTTTTTCAAGATTATTGTCGGCACACCATCCCGTTGCTAAGGGATTCAAAAGAGCCAATAATAAGAGGAGGGAAAGGTATTTTCTCATGGTCATCTCCTTTTTCACTTCCTTTGT
>CAXHYW010000316.1:0-5250 GCA_964021475.1 uncultured Desulfobacteraceae bacterium
ATCATAATTGATTTAATAATTAATTTTAATTATACTGGTTTAAATTCATTACCTTTCAATCTTAACAATAAATGATCCGGGGGGCACCGTGAATATCAAATCGATTCTCTGCCTTTTTTTTACAGTTTTGATGTTTAATGTATCAATATCCTCTTCATCTGGTGATCAAGCAATCTTAGATTTTGATACAATCGTACAAAAAAAAGGACAACCTATTAAGGGGTTATCTCAGAAACATCCTGTAAAGATTGCCTTTGCCACACCTTTAAAACAGGTATCTGACTATTGGCGGAGAAGTATTGATTCCTTTAAAGGCAGGATGGATGAAATAGGGATTGATTATACCATTGTGGAATTTTCAACCCGGGCAGATGAAAACCGTAAACTTAAAGAAAGTATTCAGTCTGCCCTGGAAACGAATCCTGATTATCTGGTGCTGACCTTAAATGACCCCGGGGATAAACTCGTTATTTCGCGACTACTTGGCAGCAGCAAAATCAAAGTGATTATTCAAAATATAACCATTCCCGTGGATGACTGGAAAGAGAACCCGCCGTTCATGTATGTGGGGTTTGATCATACCATTGGTGCCACCAGGATCGCACAGGAGTACATCAACCGCTTTATGGAAAAATCTAATATTGAATATGCAATGCTGTATTATATTAAAGGGAGCACGGTGAGTGAGCTTCGCGGAGATTTTTTCAATGAGGTCATAGCAGAACAAACCTCCTTTAAGCTTGTTGCCGAATACTATACCGGAGGCAGTCGAGAAAGAGCCCGGGATGCTGCGTCTAAAATTTTGGATAACTATCCCAACCTTGATTTCATCCACGCCTGTTCAACAGATGTTGCATTTGGCGCCATGGATGCATTGAAAGAACGACAATTAACCGGCAAAATTCTTGTAAACGGATGGGGTGGGGGTGCAGCAGAACTGGAAGCATTGCTGTCAAAGGGCCTGGATTTTACTGTCATGCGTATGAATGATGATAATGGGGTGGCCATGGCCGAGGCAATACGACTCGATCTTCAATCAGAAATAGACACACACCCTATTATTTATTCCGGTAAAATTGTTGTCGTCAAACAGGGCATTGAAAAAAGTGATCTTGCAAAGCTTAAAACAAAGGCATTTCGATACTCCGGAAGTGAGCAGTGATTAATAATGCATATAAATAAACCCAGAACCTTATCTAGGATATTGGGAAGCTACTATATTGTTTCCATCCTCATCCTATGCGGTATCATTCTATTTTTAACTTATTCATCCGCCACAAAGGCGATCAATATTGAGTTTGGAAAGTCATTTGAGCAGCGGTTTGATATTGCACAAAATATAATTGAGCATGAGGCTGAGCGGCTTGAGGATATACTCCACGAAATTCAATTCAACAACAGGTTGCTCTCTAAGATCTCAATAACTCAGACGCCGGATGCCCTGCAATATTTTAAAAACCATATCGATGCCCTTGAGCGCAATAAATGTGATGTTCTTTTTATTCAGCGCACTAATACGCCGGTATGGATTAATGCAAGTTCTCCTGTCCCGAATGTGGAGCCTATCTTAGAAACAATAGCCGCCCAAAGCCGAAAATTTTTAAGAAAGCCGGTTATTGCTCAATTTAAGAACAATGGGACTGATTTAACAGGAGTATTCAGGTCAAAAAAGATTATTTTGGAAGATGGCCAGGTGCTGGGTATTGCCATTTCCGGAACCATACTGAATAATAATTTATGGCTGTTGAACAAAATTAAAAAAAGAACAAAATCACCCATCGTCATCCTGACTGAGAACAAGAATATAATAGCATCCACCACCAACAAAGAATTTTCAGTACTGGAAGATATTATACACCACTCGGTTCAAGGCGATTTGCATACCCTAAAAAACAGTCAAAATCTTGATCAATCAGACCAGGTGTTAAGCCATTTTCAGATTGCGCTTGATGGAAGAGAAACCTTTTTAAACATTATCCTTTCCATGGATAATGAAGGGATAACCAAACTAAACAGAACCTATTTAAAAACCCTGGTGATTATTTTAACTGTTTTTGCAGTCTTCTTTTTTGTAACATTGTTTGTCATACAACGGCGTATCTACCCATCCGTTAAAAAAATACTTCACTATACTCATAAAATTGTTAACAATGATGATCAAGATATTGCTCTTGTACCTGGCTCCATTATCGAACTGAATACCATCGGGGCTGCCATGGAAAACATGGTGACTTCAATCAACCGGACACAGGAAAAACTTAAGCAAAGTGAAACAAAATACAGAGATTTTATCGATAAGGCGCCTGATCTGCGTTATAGAACGAATCTTGAAGGGACGGTTGTTTTTGTATCTCAGTCCTCATTCAACATGACTGGCTATACAGTAGATGAGGCCGTGGATTTAAAAGTCCCTGAAGATATCTATGTCAATCCTGAACAAAGGAAAGACTTTTTGGCGGCGCTTGAAAAAAAAGGCTATATTAATGATTTTGAATCCCTGCTGAAAAAAAAGGATGGCTCCCACTGGTGGGCATCCACAAATGCCCAGTATTATAGAAAACTGAATGGTGAAATAGAAGGTGTTGAAGGCGTTACAAGGGATATTACAGAACGGAAAATGGCAGAGAAGGCCTTGCGGGAAAGTGAAGTAAAGTACCGGAATCTTTTTGAGTCTTCCATGGATGCCATATTGCTTTTAGAGCCGGACAAGGGGTATCTGGATTGCAATAAAGCTGCCCTCAGGTTATTCGGTGTTGAATCCAAAGCGCATCTTTTAACACTGAAACCTGATGACCTGTCCCCCAGGTATCAGTCCGATGGTATGTTGTCATCCCAAAAGGCTGGTCAGGAAATTGCAAAAACGATGGAAACCGGTTCAAACCTTTTCGAATGGACACATCAGCGTATCAACGGCGAAAAGTTTTTTGCAAGTGTTCTTGTAACCTTTGTGACCATTGAAGGACGACCCATTCTCCAGGGAACCATCCGGGATATAACAGATTTTAAACGAAGCCAGGAGGTGATGGTGCAATCTGAAAAGATGATGTCTGTGGGAGGATTGGCCGCGGGTATGGCCCATGAGATAAACAATCCCCTGGGCATTATCCTGCAAACGGTTCAGAATGTGTCCAGGCGACTTGGAACAGAGTTAGCTAAAAACAAAACCATTGCTTCACAGGTCGGTCTGGATCTGGATCTTCTGCAAGTATATATGCGCAGCCGCTCCATTGACACTTATCTTGTGACAATCAAAGAGGCAGGTGAAAGGGCTGCAAAAATCGTGAGAAGTATGCTGGACTTCAGCAGAAAAAGTGAATCCCAAAAGGCCATGCATTCCATTAACACCATTCTGGATGGGGTTATTGATATGGCTTCCAATGATTATGACCTTAAAAAGAAATACGATTTCAAATCCGTTGATATCAGATGTGATTACGAAGACATTCCGGAAATCATGTGTACTGAGACTGAGATTGCCCAGGTGTTTTTAAATTTGATTAAAAACGCTGCACAGGCGATGGCTTTAAACGGGTATAATGGAGAGCGCCCCTGCATCACTCTTAAAAGCCGGAAACGCGGCGACAAGGTCATAGTCTCTATCCAAGACAATGGTCAGGGAATGGATGGGGATAGCCTGAAAAGAATATTTGAGCCCTTTTTTACATCCAAAGCCCCGGGAGAAGGTACAGGCCTGGGTTTATCTGTTTCTTATTTTATTATAACCGCCCACCATGGCGGGAACATTGATGTTCACAGCCAACTGGGTCAAGGCACATGCTTTACCGTTGAACTGCCAATAGATAAAGGAATAAAAATTGAATCATAGGATATTGATCGTGGATGATGAAGTTAATATTCAACAAGGCCTATTGGATTTTTTTACCGATGAAACCGAATTTGAGGTCAAGGCGGCATCCAGTGGGGAGCAAGGAATCAAGATTCTTGAAACCTTTTTTCCAACGGTCTGTATCGTAGATATGAGGCTTCCGGGTATGAACGGCAATGATTTTATCATAGGTGCTGCTCAACGCCTTGACCAGTGCCTGTTTATTGTTCATACGGGATCCATGGGATATGATCTGCCAAAAGAGCTTATTCGTATTGGAGTAAAAAAAGAGCATGTATTGGAAAAACCAATAATCGACATGACTGTTTTTATAAATCTTATTCAACATGCAGAGAATGTATAGCAGGAGAAATTATGAACGTTTTAATCATCGATGATGAACAATTCATTCGGCAGAATTTGAGTGATTTTCTTGAAGATTCAGATATTGATACCCGTAGTGCCTCAAATGGGCTTGAAGGCCTCAATGCGGTGATTGAAGAAAGACCCGATGTTATCATTGTCGATCTAAATATGCCTGTTATGGATGGATGGACTTTCATCAAAGAGGTTACAAAACGTTTTGTCGACCTTCCCATAATCGTGCTCTCCGGAGTAGGTCTGGTTTCAGAAGCCATGAAAGCTGTCAAGGCCGGAGCCTGGGATTTTCTTTCAAAACCGATATCTGATATGCAAATGGTGATTCATGTCATTGAAAAATGCATGGAAAAAGCTCGATTAATTCGAGAAAACAAGCATTATCAGACACATCTGGAAGAATTGGTCCAGAAGCGGACAGAACAGATAGAAACAACAAAGCGCCAGATTATTCACTGTCTGGGCAAAGCCTCTGAGTTCAAAGATAATGAGACCGGCAATCATGTTATCCGGGTCGGAGAGATCTCTTATCTAATGGCTAAAGAGCTCGGACTCGATGAAGATTTCTGCCGGTTAATTCACCAGGCTGCCCCCATGCACGATGTGGGGAAAATAGGAATTCGTGATAGCGTTCTATTAAAAAATGGCCCTCTGGATAATGAGGAATGGAAACATATGCAATCCCATACCACCTGCGGGTGTGAAATCTTATCTCCGGCAAATCTTGAAGAAAAAAGCAAACTCTGCTCGCCAGAAGAGCTTTTAAAAAATGACAAGCCCTCTGATATCCTGGATGCTGCAAAAAGGGTGGCGCTTTTTCATCACGAACGCTGGGACGGTAAAGGCTATCTCCACGGTCTGAAAGGGGAACAGATTCCCATTGAAGCCAGGATCGTCAGTATTGCAGATGTTTATGATGCAGTTTCAAGCAAGCGTCCTTATAAAGAGGCCTTTCCCGAGACAAAATGCCAGGCCATTATCAGGGAAGGAAAAGGATCTCAGTTTGATCCGGAAATAGTAGATGTGTTTTTAAACTCCATTGGAGC
>CAXHYW010000317.1:0-5238 GCA_964021475.1 uncultured Desulfobacteraceae bacterium
CGGTTCTTTGATTATTGCTGTACCGGAGACATTGAGCAAATTGCAGATGTAATTGAAGATGCTTTTGGTCATGAGTATATATCTGAGAAATATTTGGAAAAAGGATGGGCAATTCCCAGGTATGACCTTGCCTACTGGATGACTCATTTCGGACATGCAGAATCGAGCCGGAACTGCTGCTACAGTTGCGATTTTTGCTCACTGACAGGCGAAAAAGCGAAATTTCAGGAATATTCCATTGATTATCTTCGTGATCAACTCGAAGCAATGGGAAAAAGAATGGCGCTCGCCTTTGTTGATAATAACTTTGGCGGGACAAACAGGCAATTTCTTTTAGACCGGTTTGAACTTCTCCAGGAATTTAAGGAGAGAGGATATTTTAAGCGGTGGGTAGCCATAACTACCAATGATTTTTTTAAAGAGGACGAAAATCTTGAACTTGCGCGAAAATCAGGATGTGTAAATCTTTTCAGTGGTGTTGAATCCTTTGACAAAGATGCCCTGATCAATTTTAAAAAATATCAAAATGTAAGGATGCCCCTGCCCCAGGTAGAAATTATCCGTAAATGCCAGGATGCCGGAATATCATTTTATTATGGTCTTATTTTTGATGTGTCAACAAGACGCATCTCAGAATTTAAGGAAGAGCTTGATTTTATACTTAGCAATCCCGATATTTCCCTTCCGTGCTTTCTCACCCTGGCAATTCCGCTTGTGGGAACACCGACATTTCATCAGTGCCTGGGGGAAAAACGGTTTTTGCCCAATATTAAACTTCGGGATTTAGACGGTACAACCCTGGTGCTGAAACCCTTAGACCCAATGGACGAAGCAATTCAATTTATAAAAGAGATGCAGAACCTTACAGGCTACAGGCGTAAAGTTTTACGTCACAGTATAAAATTTTATAACCGATACAAGAACAAACTACCATGGTGGCCAATGGGTCAGGCTCTGCTTTGCGGCCCACTGTTGACCGCCCAAAAACTTACCACTGCAGGCCCGCAGATTTTTAAAAGTTTTAAAAACGGGTATCATAAATACGAAAGAACTAATGTCGGCTCCACCGAGCCCTTAGACTCTTTTTATTCTCCCGCTTTCAGGGTGGATTCGCGCTATGAAAACTATTTTAAGCCCACCATGCTGACAGATGAACAAGGGAATTTATCAAAAAAACTATATATGGATTTGTATCAGAATTAAATGAGAGATTTTAAAAAAAGACTGAATATTAGAAAAAGCCACTAAAAACTTAGATTGCAAAAGATCAGCATCCAGCACAGAGGAAACAATGAAAAAAATTCTTTTAGTTGAACCTGAATTGAGCGTTTATTCCTATAATGATTATTCCTACCTTATGGGGCTTTTTGGCAAATGCATGGCAATGCCTTACGGACTGCTTAGCGTTGCCGCTTATATCCCTGAAAAGTATGATAAAAAATTAATTGATTTGCGAGTGCCGGACATCTCTTTGCAGGAAGCAGATATAAAACAGGCAGATATTATATTTATAAGTGGCCATGAAATTCAAAAAGATTCAATTCATCAAATTTGCAACTTGTGCAAAAAGACTAACCCCAATGCCGTTCTTGCATTGGGAGGTGTCTATGCCACTTTACAATATGATAAAATAGAAGATTTTCACTGCATTGTAGTTGGGGAAATAGAAGATTTTTTATTAACTTTTTTTGATGACTATGAAACCGGCTCCTTAAAACCAATATATATAGTCGAAAATAGACCCAAACTGCAAACAAGTCTTGCTCCTAATTATGATTTAATTGATATTAATCATTATTACATGGGCATTGTCCAATTAGGCAGGGGGTGTCCTTACGATTGTGACTTTTGCCTTATTGCTAAATTGCAAGGGAAGAGTGTACGAACAAAATCAAACGAGATCATGGAAAGAGAGTTAAACGCATTATATGACACTGGTTTTGAAGGGCTTGTTATGTTTGCTGATGACAATTATGCCAGCCACCATTGCATTGAAGATCATTTAATGTTTTTAATTGAGTGGCAGAAAGATCACAATTATCCTTTTATGTTTTTTACGCAAACAGACATCACGTTGGCAGATAACATTGAAAAAATGAAACAGATGCGCGAAGCCAACTTCCATGCGGTTTGTATTGGGCTTGAATCACCCATCCCTGAGTCCTTTAGTATGGCCAATAAAAGACAAAATAAAGATCGAGATTTGATTGATTCTGTAAAGAAAATACATAAACAGGGGATTGAAGTTTATGGGGCCATGATGGTGGGTTTAGATGGAGACCGGAAAGGATTTTCCGATTTGATGTATGATTTTCTAAACCAGGCAGGGATACCCCATTCCATGATAAGTATTTTGTGTGTCCGCCCTGGTATGCAAATCTATAACAAGTTAAAAAAGGTAAACAGAGTTACACATGAGTGGGATGGATCATCGGCAAGATTTGGTTTTCCTCCTTTGGGCCATGTTCTTAAAAATATGGATAAAGATGAATTTTATAAAGAATATGCAAAGTTAGTTTTAAATTTATATGATCCTATTCAGTTTTTTGAGCGATGTAATATCTTTTTAAACAATTTTGTGGTTAAATCAAGTCGTCTTTCATGGAAAAGGCGTTTCATCGATTTTAAAAATTTTCTGACAATCATGGCTCAGATTCGTAAACATCCAAAATACTATAGAGGATTTAAAAGGTTTCTTTTAAGGGTTTTCCTAACCAAACCAGGGAAAATAATTATGGCGATTGAGTTAGGAATGTCTGGATATAATACCTATATGGAAATGAATGAATTTCATCAAGTATATGAAGATTCATTTAACTCAATCGAACCTAATGTTGTCCAGGAGAAATATCGCGATTGTATCCTTAACCCATAATAATACTTTCCTATAAAGAAACAGAAAGATAATTTAAAAAAGGGAGAAGGCCATGAATGAATTCAATGAAGAAAATGTATTAAAGCCGCTGGGACTTGCTTTGTCTGGTGGCGGCACAAGAGCCGCCGCTTTTCATCTCGGGGTACTTTCTTACCTGGATCGCACCGGGCTCATTTCCAGGTTGGAAATGCTTGCTACTGTATCCGGCGGATCCTTTACCGGGGCAAAGTATGCATTGTCACTCGCTGAAAAAACGAAATTTGAAGCGTTTTTTCACCAATTTTATGACGAGATTAAAAACATAGAACTGGTTAAATTAGCTCTTGGCTGCCTTTCAAAAGGGGAAATATCACCTCCCTCAGGCCGCAAGGATTTGATCATTGCATGTGCCCAGGTTTATGCAGACACTTTTTTAAAAAACAAAGATGGCGATCCTGCGCTTTTTGGAACCATTCTAAACAGTGATACCCAATTACAGGAAATCATATTCAATACCACTGAATTTCGCAATGGTATTGATTTTCGTTTTCAGAAAAGCAAAAACCCAAAGGCCCGTATCGGCAACGGCAAAATGTCCATACCGCGTGAGGCTGCCGAGAATATCCGGCTGGCAGATATTGTGGCAGCGTCTTCCTGTGTTACCGGCGGATTTGAGCCCATTGCTTTTCCTGATGATTTTATCTGGCCTGACGGAAAAATTCCGCCTGCCATAAGAGATAAGTTTAAAAAAGACGGTGAACCCTGGCCTGTTGCCCTTATGGACGGCGGGATTTATGACAATCAGGGTATTACCAGTCTAATGTTGGCAAATGAAAGAAACATGGACAAACTCGGCCTTGTGATTATTTCAGATGTGGCCCAGGAATCGGAGGACTATTTACCGTTCCCCAATAAAAAAACCGAAGGGATACTCACCTTAAACAGCATTAATATTTTTTCTCTTGTTCTTATGGTGGTCTGCGCATTAACAGCAGTATCGGTCGGATTGAAAATAGGACTGCTGGTTGCAGACGGCAGTTTTAAATTTTTCTGGGATTTTTTCATGTACTTGATCCCTGTACTGCTGGCAGGGCTTACAGCCGGATCAATCTTTTCGGTGAGGCGGTTTTTCAAAAAAAATGTTTTTCCAAATATCCCCCAGGTCGGCAAGGTGGCCTGGAAGGATTTTAAAAAGCTCAAGCTGAAACAGGTCGTCGACATGATCAACATGCGTATGGACTCACTTCTTGCCCTGACAACTTCCGTGTTTATGAACCGTATCCGGTCATTGGTATACAATATAATTTATACCAATGAAGAATACGATGGAAAACGCATTTCTAATCTGATCTACCACCTGAAATCCGACAAGAAATTTTCCAAATACCTGGATAAAATGCCAGGTATTAAGAAACCGAGTCCGGCACTTCACCAGGTGGCAGATATTGCGGCCGACATGCCGACAGAGCTATGGTTTGACTCAGATTACAAACAACCCTGTCTTGTGGCGAGCGGCCAGGCAACACTTTGTTATAATTTGATGAAATATATTGTTCGTTGCTATGGAAATGATCCTTCAAAATATTCAACCCCTGTCCGGGATCTCTGGGACCAAACCACCAAAGATTGGAACAAAATGGTAGAAGATCCTTATGTGCTGCTCCAGGAACGCTTTCCTGATATGAATCTTCCACGACCACCCAAAAAAGGAATCTGAAAAAGGCATAGACAAGGGCGGTTGCGCGACAGGTGGCCAGGGTAAAATCTCCATTGTAGGTACCTGGGACTATCTGTATTTTGAATTTGATCCAGACCGGATACAAATCAGAGGATATGCGGCTAAATATTTATTCGGAGTGATAGCGATCTAAATGAAATCATGGAGTTGCAGATCGGCAGTCGGTTCAGGGTTTGTTTTTCTTCTCTTTCATTTTTTGATACCAGTCCTCGTCGCCGTACATGGCTTCGGAGCAATCCGGGCACATCCCGTGGCTGAACGTGGCCTCTGAATATTCCTCCAGATACGCCTCAACCTGCTGCCAATATCCCTTGTCATCCCGGATTTTTTTGCAACTGGCACACATGGGTAAAAGACCGTTGAGCCTTTTCACTTCTTTTAAGGCGGTCGTAAGCTCCCGCATGGTCGTGCTTAATTTAATATGGGTGTTGATACGGGCTTTCATCGTAACAGGATTAAACGGCTTGGCAACATAATCCACCGCGCCTATCTCAAAGGCTCTGGCCGCATCCATGGCCTCGGAAATAGCAGTGACGAAAATTATGGGGATATGTGCCGTGTTCTTGTCGGCCTTGAGAAGTGTACAAACTTGATACCCGTCCATTTGGGGCATCATGATATCCAGCAGGATCAGGTCAGGTGGATG
>CAXHYW010000318.1:0-5223 GCA_964021475.1 uncultured Desulfobacteraceae bacterium
AAAATCCTTTTAAAAGCGAAACAGGGCTCCAGCTTTCATCGGGCCAGAGTTTCCATTGCCGTATATTGATAAGCATATGAATAACAAAGGGGATTGCCGTCAGGAGGAACAAAAGGGCTGTAAAACGGTGTAAAACCCTTGCCACCTGAAGCCCCCCTGCCAGACGTTCTGCAGAAGTTAATCCCAGGGTTGCAAGGGCCGGGTCTGCTGAACCCATAAAGTCCGTTGACACAGAAAAAAATGCAGCTAAAAAGCTGAAATGGGATGAAAAAATCGGCAGGCCGGTAATGATGAAGATTACCATGAAATGGATGATATGTTTATGGAACCAACGCTGCAGCCCGTTAAATGCAAGGATAGTTGTTTCGCCATTAGTTTCCATTTTTTTCCCCTTGTATTTTTTCTTTTCTTTTAGAAAGCCAGTGAAGTGTGTGCAGAGTGATACCGGCACCGACACCGGCCAGGCCGGCAATACCTGCAAGTTTTGCATTATTTCGCAAAACCATGGTCAATTTTATGGGATTTTCAGGCAGCAGGTAGGCCTCGGCATACTCTCGGGGTGCCAGTGTCACCCAGCCTGTTCTACCCACATAGGAGTTGAGTGATGATTTCCCATAGAGCAGATAATCGCCCCCGGCTCTTTTTTTATACAAGGCCATTCGCCGTTCGCCTTCGGCAATAACCTGGGATTCAGGTCCGGAAATAAGGGCCTGGGTCGGGCAGGCTGATACACAGGACTGTTTTCTTCCGGCTTCAACCCGGTCATAACATCCGATGCACTTGGCAGCTTTTCCAGTCTTTTTATCATAGATTGGAACGTTAAAGGGGCAGGCATCACTACAGGTTCGGCATCCCACACAACCTGAAGGGTTAATCACCACCTGGCCCCCCTCCCTGCGTTCTATGGCACCCGACGGACATGATTCAAGGCAGGGGGCATGCTCGCAATGGCGGCAATGGTGAAAACCGACAATTACCCGGGAATCCGGATAATCCCCCACTTCCTGCCTCACTGGTGTCAGGTAATAGGAGGCGGGAAGAAAATCATTTAAAGCACTCTCAATGTGAATCCCCTGATCCCGCTCCATTCTCATCCTGTTTTCTACGGAGCAGGCGCTCATACAGGCAAAACAGTTCAGGCAGCTCATGGTATCATACAGCATTAGTTGTTTCATCAGGAGAGTCTCCTTATCCTAAGTATTATATCCTGGGGGATATGCCCGGCAACACCATGGGAAAAAGCAAGTCTGCCAAAGTGGTTGATATTCAGACCATGTTTCTTGGCAAATCGAAGACGGTCAGGGGTTTGCATCAACCCTTTGCCTATGCCATGGTAGTAGAACAGAACATCGGGGTGAACGGTTTTGCTGGGTGTTACCATTGCCGTCTGTTTTTCATCGGGATAGGCATCCATCCAGACTTCGATCATATCACCCTCTTTTAACTTCAGTTCTTTTGCACGGTTTTTATTTATGAAAACCATGGGGAATTTCATTTTATCCTGGAGGGTGATAAGCACGGGATTATTCCGGGTCTGACCACCGGCAAAGGAACTCAAGGGGGAAAATCCCGAGGCGGGAATAAATTCATCTTTACCCATTGTTTGCTGGGCTTGGTACCACCGGGTCACCATGTGGGGCATCAAAGGAGATGCATGGTCCCTGAATTCATAATCCGGATGCTCCGTCTTCAATCGGTGAAAGGTCTCTGCCAGCCAAAAGCTGTAGACTTCGTATACCCCAGTAGCATTCTTAGGCTTGTGTTCGGGTATGATTCGTTTTGTCCCCCAGCTTCCATGGTCAAGAAGGTCATCAAGGGTGGGGGGCAGGCTTTTCATCTCTTCAGGTGTCAGGCCGGAAATTCCGGCAAACTGTTTTTCCCAGAGAGGTCTCAACCCTTTTTCTTCAAGCTCTTTAAAATAGGTTTCATACTCATCGCTGGTAAGAACGCGTTTGGCAATCTGGCAGAGGATCCAATACCCGTCCCGGCTCCCCATCACAGGGTCAACAGCTTTTTGGTTAACACCGATGACCGGTATCAAAGACTTATATCCGGTATAAAGGGGTTGATCCTGCTCTAGAAAGGTACACCCCGGCAAAATAACATCTGCAAACATAATGCTGTCCTGCCAATAGGGAGAGACCGCAACCACGGTATCAACTTCTTTCATGAATTTGGTGATATCTGCCCCTCCGGCGGTTCCACCCACAAGGTCCTGGCCCCAGAAAAAAAGAAGTTCCGGTTTAAATGGTTTCTCCTCCAGAAAGGCCTTAACAATGGAAGACCTGCCCTCCACAGGACTTGCAGCCCAGCGGTCCGGATCATTGTCAATTTGCCATTGGAGAATATTGGTTCCACCGGGCGCGGGTACAGAAATGGGCATGCCGCCCAACCCGGGATTTCGGTTTCTCAGCACCCCCCCTTCATGGCCGTAAAGCCCCAGGAGCATGTTCAGCATATGAATGGCCAGCTGGGCACGAAAATCAGCAGAATGACGGGTGAACCGGTAACCGATTTCAACAAATGCCTTGGGGGCTGCCTTGTGAAGTTTCTTGGCAACATTTTCCATCTTTTTGGTTGAAATGCCGCAAACTTCGGCCATCTGCTCCGGGTTGTTTTCAAGAACGCTTTTGCGAAGCAGCACAAGTGCTGGAACAAGGGTTTTTCCTTCCCAGGTGTAACTGCCTTCAAGGGCTGGTTTTTTCGCTTTCCGGGACATGACAAAGGCGCTTGTATCCATGTCATATACCAGGTAGTCATTGGGGGTTATCTCTTTATCGAGGCGGGCGGGCAAAAGGGTTTTTGTGTCGATGAGGGCATCAACATTGGTCTGTTTTAAAAAGGCCATGTCCAGAAAATCATGCTGGAATACATAATACAAAACGCCCAGGAGAAAGGAGTAATCGGTTCCCGGCCTTATGGGCAGCCACTGGGCATAGGACTGGGCCATTTCATTTGGCTGTCTCGGGTCCACTACGGTGAGGGGCAGTCCCCTGCGCAGTCCTTTTCCCAGCTGGGGTCCCCAGCCGTGGGCAATGATGGCACCGCCGAGATTTTTCCCGACAATAAGACCATAGTCGGCATTTTCAAAATCACTGGAATGGGCACCGGGCCCGCCAAAATTCAATATGGCCTTGGAACTGCTGGAAACCACATTGAAACAGGTGTCGCCGTACCCCACGATATTGGGTGTCCCATATATATGGAAAAAAGCATTATCGTATTTTGGGGCTGCCGTGAACCGCGGGAAATAGACAACCCGGTCCGCCTTGTTCTCTTTTCTCAGGGCCTTCATTTTATCTGCAATGGTGTCCAGGGCTTCATCCCATGTGGCTTGCCTGAACTCACCCTTCCCTCTTTCCCCGGTCCTGATAAGGGGCGTCTTGATCCGATCCTCACTATAAAGAGCTGCAACCGCAGCCCGGGCGCGACCGCAGACCCCATGGTATTCATGGACTGGATTTGATTCCAGCCGGATGACTTTTCCATCCTTCACATAGGCAAAGGCCGGACAGTGCTGGGCGCACATCTGACAAAGAACGGATACTTTTTTTTCCCTTCCATACTCTGAATCAGGCACATGCAGTGGTTTAGCATCAGCCTCGCTGCTATTATTCAATAAAGCGATACCTGAAGCCCCGAGTGCCGAAGATACTTTCAAAAAATTTCGCCTGGATATTTTTTCCTCTTTTGCCTCTTTTTTCATTGATTCCATCTCTTGTGGTTAGGACGGCATTTAAAATAGAAAACCAGAATTTTATTTGCGACGGACAAACATATATGTTTACCCCGGTAAGTCATATCGGCAAATATCCATGCTGTCAATACCGGGTTTGAATTCGTATTGAAACTGGATGGGGGGTCCCTCTGGGGATCAAAGCTATATTTTCTTTCATTGTTTTACATTTCCTTACGAAAAATGTAAGATACACCATCTTTTATATTCTTTTTTAAAAATTTGTTTTGATGATATTTATGAAAAATACCAGAAAATTGAGTACATGCCCTGTTTCAGGATTGCCGGTGTTAAAGGACCTTCAGTGGATTGAAATTAAAAAAGAAGGCTATGTCTATTCCTATACAAAAATTGGTGATTCCATCGTCCATGTGTGCAATCGGGGTATCGTAGGAAATTTTGATCCCGATCTGCACGAAGGATTTATGAGGCAGTTTGTCAAAGAAACAGGGATTAAACCCCCCTATGTTGAAATTCGTGATTTGAAAAACGTACAGGGAAGGGGAACCCCCCGGCAGTTGGCACAGACAAAAAACTATATCTTAAAAAATCAGGAGCATCTGGCTGGGTTTATTCTTTTCCCGATGCCTTTCTGGCTGGGAAGTATTTCTCGTGTTGGGTTTAAATCCCACAAGGTATCCACGAAATTTGCAGCTTGTAATAATTATGAAGAAGCGGTTCTTCGGGCCGTCGATATTATAGAAGATCGTCTGGAAAAATCCGGGAATGAACAAGATAAATCAGGAGAGCTTCGCTTTGAACAGCTTGAATTCAGACCGGAATGGCAATATGAAGATCCGGCAAAAGGATTTTATTATCAAAGCGGTGTGATTCCCCAAAAAATATTGTATTCCCAGATTCGAAGCCAGCTATTACAGAGTGAAGATGTAAAAATCGCAATGGATTTTTTGGAACAGGTCTTTAAAGACGGGGTAATCAAAGGGTCGGACTATATCCGAATTGTGGAATATTCCGATGCTAAAAAATCATCCTTGAGAATCAGAAGAGACTATGCCCTTGCTTTAAACCGGCTGAATAAGAAATATGACTGCCAGCCAAGGGTAACCTATATTTGCGGGGCCAGTTTATTTGCCCGTTCTTCCCTTAAGCTTTTCTCCGGATTCGTGAATCAGAAATTTTGTTTTGTGGACTCGGTTTCTGATGCATTTGCCGCCATAAATTCCCAAAAGAGAAAAGAGACAAAAGACAAGGTGTGGATACGGGTCTCACAGAAAGATATCGATGAAATAAATGAATTGTGCGGAAGAATGATCTGGCCGGAAGAGGAAACCGAACCAATGGATTTATCGCCGATTTCCAAAGGCAACTCCTTGATGGAGTTGTCAGAAACCTTGACAATGGTTCAAAAAGACCTGGTTGGTCTTCGGGCAATTCAGGCAGAACAGATGAAAAATATTGAACAGGCCAGAAAGGAAGCGGAAACAGCCAGCAAGGCCAAAGGTGAATTCCTGGCCAATATGTCCCAT
>CAXHYW010000319.1:0-5220 GCA_964021475.1 uncultured Desulfobacteraceae bacterium
ACCCCTTGTTATTTAAGAAGATTTCGTCCACTTAATTGAAATTCCATTCCTAAGTGGATTTTTTATTTGTTTGCGGGCTATTTAAATTGGTGCTATGAAATCATCGATTGAATTTGAAAACTTTTTGATCGAATAATATTCAAATTGACGGGTTATCCAGACCTGTATAATCATTGGGCTGAAAGATAAATATGAAACCTAAACTTAGCAAACAGGATATTTGGCAGGCAGAGAAGAAACACATGGTTGGAAAGCAAGCCTGGTTCGGGTACGCTTTGGAATGCAAGTGTTGCGCTCTTCATCTCCGGAATACAGGTGCATTCGGGGCGTCATATTCGGAGGGTGCTTTCTTTGCCCCCAAATTTGCACGAGCCTACTTTGGATTTGCCATTGAGAACCTCACGAAAGGTATTCTGTTATCTGGTCCCAATTGCAACAAATATCTCAAGGATACAAAAGTCTCCTTTGGGAAAAGCGGGCATGACCTGTGTTGGTTGCTGACTGAAATCCCACATGCCATTCCTGAAGAAGATAAGTTCTGGTTGGAGGCTTGGTCTATATCGGCTACTTGGTATGGCAAGTATCCCTTCCCGTCAAAGATGAATGGATGTCTTGATCTGTACCGTCCGATGAAGTCTAGTGAGGCCCTTAATCGTAGGGTTGCTGATGGAAAGCGTGATTACACTCATCATGATCTTTTGCACTCGGGCATTGGTGACTATGAAGTAGAATTATTTAAAAAGTACTTCACTACATTGCACTCACAGTAAGCCCAACAAAAGTATACACTGGAGCTTCCCCGCCACTGCGCTCTGGGGACCCCCCGGTGATGCAGGGGTTAGCGCCAATAAGTGAAGAAATGTACTTAGTTAACAAAACAATAGAGGAATTATCAAAATGCCAAAAATCAAAGTATATCCATTTAGATATTATGACGCTGAGCAGGGCATTCGACGTGAAGGTGCCGGAATGTGTACCGAAGAAAAAATAAAAGAGATGCGAAAAAATGATCCAACTAAAGATCATCAAATGATTGAGTCAGGCGCAATCGAAATTGATGAATCTGAATTGAACGAAACAGGTAGGTATTATCCCTCCTCCTCCTGTTGATGATTGAAATTAAACTAACAGTCATAAAGAGTACAGGTGGTGCAAGGCAAAGTTCAATAAACTTGCGCTAATAAATAGCTCCAACTGACCCAATTCCGCGACGCATTTTTATGCTTGAATAGCATAAAATTTCACCACTACATTGGGTAGCTGAGCATAGCGTTAAAAAGTAAAGTTATTAATATAAAGAGTGGCGTTTGGATTTGAAATGAATTTTTAATTTCCTTATGTTGCATGTCGCGCTACACTTGCGGGGTGCCACACTTGAGCTTATCGAGTTGCTGGCTTTTTCATACTGTTCTTGACAAAAAGTCTTCTCCTGTCTTAATATTCAAGGATGATACGTTGGAATTTGAGGTCTTTTTTTTGATTCTTTGTAAAGAGGGAGGCTGCTGTTGAAAAAACTAAAATTCCATGCTCACCTGATTGTCTGTGGTTTTGTCTGGCCTTTGCTTATTGTTTTTCAACTGATCACCTATGCAGGTGTTAGTATTGGGGAAACCATTGATTGTACGGATGTGAGCGTCGACTATAGGGATGATTTGACCCTGACTCAAGAAGAGCGCCTTCGGCTGATGGATGAAGCATTTTTAGAGTCACTGAATAGATTTGAATTGTGTCAGTCCGCAAAGAAGATGGCCGCTTCTTCAGGTGAAGCAGGCAATGATGGCACAGGAATTGATGGCAGTGGAACGGGTGGTTCTGGAGGTTTAACTGGAAATTCTGGCGGGACTTCTCCAGATGGTTCGTCCAAAGGTGGCCCTTCCCAGGACGGTAAATCCATTGGCGAATCTGTTGCCGGTTCAACCCTATCGGGAACGGATACGCCTAAAAATATTACGCCTGCCGGGGAAACTGAGGCATCGGGTGATTTAAAAAGATCCCAGGATCTAAAGGGTCAAAATGAGGCAGGCAACAACACCTACGGTAAGACGCAGAAGTCAAGCGGGAAGCTGCCTGAGGATATTCCGTCTGCCAAAAATGATGATGCCCTGTCAGCGCAAATTCGGTATGCGGCTGAAAACGAAACAGATCCCGTTAAAGCCAAGCAATTGTGGAATGAGTACAGAAAATACAAAGGCTTGCCCACTAAATGACATTAGAGAGAACCCATGATTTTTAAAAAAACGGTCACCATTTTTATGATTTTCATATTTTTGCTTCCAGGATGTGTCGTTCAGAATCGAACATCGTCAGTGGTTGGTCCGCCGCCATCGTCATCCTACCAAGGGGCAGTGAAAAACAAATCTGCAATCGCCACACCCAAGATAGATGTGATCATTCCTGTTTTTGATCCGGGGCTTCCTGATCCGTCAAATGATGATGACAAGGATATCTGGCCTGAACTGCGCAGGGCAGAGGCCAACCGATTTGCCTATAAACTTAAGGAACAGCTTGAAAAAACGGGCCAATTTGGTGCAGTCCGGGTCACACCGGATCAGACGGCCACGGGAGATTTATACATTATTGGCCGGATTGCGGCGTCAAATGGAGAACAGGTTGCCCTGGATATTGAAGTGGTCGACATCAGCGGTAAAAGATGGCTGGATGACAGCTTTGAGCATGAGGTATCAGAAGCGTTTCATAATAATCAAAGAAATAAAGAGGTGGACCCTTATGACCCTTTATTTGAAACGGTTGCGGCCAAAATTGTTGAAACGCTTAAAGATCACTCTTCCCAGGAGCTGGAAGAGCTGCATTACATTGCTGATTTACGGTTTGGCGCCAATTTTTCCGAAGATACGTTTATGCCATACCTGGAGACAAAGAATGGTTCATTTACCCTTGTGAGCAAACCCAGTGACGATGACCCCATGTTTAAAAGAGTCAAGGCGATTCGGGTCAGAGATCAGCTGTTTATTGACAGTTTACAGGACAACTATACCGCTTTTTCAGGCCAGATGAATGAAAGTTATTTGATGTGGCAAAGGGAAAGTCTTTTTGAGATCCAGGCCGAGCGAGCAGCCAGCAACAAAGCCACTGGTCAGGCCCTGGGGGGGCTGCTCCTCATTGGTTTGGCGGTTCTGTCCGGGGTAGCAGGAAGCAATTCCAATAGCAGCGGCGGCAGGGCCGCAGGCACTACTGGAGCGATTCTGGGCGGTTTGGCCGGTGCCTCATTACTTTCAAAAAGTTTTAAGACCAGCGATGAAGCTAAGGTGCATCGAGACGCTCTCAATGAACTGGGCCAGTCCGTTGATATGGACCTGGCTCCCCAGGTCATTGCCTTTGAAAAACAAAGCGTTGAGCTGACAGGTGATGCCAGGGAACAATTTACCCAGTGGCGGCAGTTTCTTCGAAAAATCTATTTGGAGGAGCAGACACCTGATGTGCAATTATAACGCTAGGAATTCTTGTGATTGAAGAAAAACTTAAGGCAGCGCGTTTGGACAGTGCCAAGCGCAGAATGCAGATAGGGATCGGCCTGTTTGTCATCGTTTGTCTGTGCGCCCTGTTGGTTATAGGGCTTTCATTTGTTGATATTTCTCTTAAAAAAAACAAGGCATTGGTTGTTGCCTCCCCAAAAGAACAACTGCCTGCCGTTGACAGGGAAAAAGTTCGTGGAGAATTCAAGGCAGCACTACAGCAATATGAAAATGAGATAGAACCCCGCCTTAAGCTAACCAATGTCCAACGCTGGTATTCGGCATCTTTTGAAATAAATGAGCTTAAGAAAAAGGTGATGGAAAATTTCAGTAACTCAGACTATGGGATTGCCCTGGACAATCTTCGGTTACTCAACAGTTTAACACTGAACGTGTTGAAAGAAGCGGATCAAATTTTTGAGCAAAATCTGGAAAAGGCCAAACAATTGTTGACAGATAATCTCTATGATGGTGCTAAATTTCATATTGAAAAAGCCCGGCAGGTCAATGGACAATCCCCAGAAGCCCTCCAGGTTCAAGCGGAGATCGAAAAACTGCCTGATCTGCTTCCCTTATTAAATGGTGCCGCAATTGCCCGGGCTGAAAATGATATTCAAAAGGAATATGATTATTTGCACCAGGTGTCAAAAATCGCACCGGAACGGGACGGAGTGAAGGATCGATTGAACGAGCTTAGGGATCGTATTAACACCCAAAAATTTGAATGGCATATCTCTTCGGGGTTTGACAATTGTGAAAACAAACAGCCTCAAAAAGCCAGATCCCATTATAAGAAGGCCAGGCAGATTGATTCTAAAAGACCGGAGTTGTCATGGCTTTTGACTCAGATTTTGGCTTTGGAGAAATCTCTTCGCATAACGCTTGCTGTCAATCAGGCACAGCAAGCTGTTCGACAAGATGACTGGGAGCAGGTAAAACTCAATTTTGCCAGGGCCGCAAAAGATGCACCGGAAGATCAGACGGTGGTGGAAGGGCTGGGGCGCGCCAACCATATTTTATCTCTCCAGGCAGGGTTAGAACAATTTTTGAAATCCCCTTACCGCCTTGCCCATAAAGCGGTTTTAAATAAAGCCCAGCAGACATTGGTGGCAGCCATCGCTGCGTCAGGGGATAGTTTTAAAATCAAAAGACAGGCAACACAATTGAGCGAGTTGATCACTCAAATTAACCGGGTGATTCCGGTGACAATTATCTCTGATAACCAAACCTATGTGTTGGTTCGTGGTGTTGGCAAGGTGGGTGTGGTAACAAAAAAAATAATACAGCTCAAACCGGGTAATTATACATTTGAAGGGACACGGAAGGGGTTTAAATCAAAACTTTTGCACCTCCTTATCCCCTATGATCAGAACCAGTTTAGTGTGCGGGTAATTTGTGATGAGTCAATTTAATAAAAACCTAGATCAAGCAAGAACCCGACAGAAAAAAATCTACCTGGTTGCCGGTATAACGGTGTTTGTCACTCTTCTTTTTTTGGCTGGGTTGTTCATGGCTTTTAGTGGCACTCGTGTTGAGATTAACCCTAGGAACGCCAAAAATCATGCCCAGGTCAATGTGGTTCAGGGGATGGGTTTTGCCCTGGGAGATACAGTTTATTCATTTGGTAACGATCTGGATATTACGGCTTGGGCACCCGGTTTTAAAGTTTCAAAGGCATCCATTGATTCAGCTCACATGGGCAGGAGATCGGAAGAGCACACGTCTGAACTCCAGTCACTCCGGAGAA
>CAXHYW010000320.1:0-5214 GCA_964021475.1 uncultured Desulfobacteraceae bacterium
CTCCTTATTTTTTTGAGGGATCTCGGCTTGACGAGGTTAATTCATATTCTAATGCCTTCCGTATAGCCAGGGAAAAGTGTGGTCTTAAAGGGGTATACGCTTTAGATGGTAATCATGGAGGGAAATCAACGGGAAAATCTATTGTTCCCCTTGTCTATGTTTGTGAAGCGGAATCAGAGAAACAGGCGATCGAAAGACATCGGTTGGTATGGAATCAAAATTGCGTTCCCTTTCTTCTGGTTGTAACTCCTAAATCAGTTCGGCTATATCCTGGTTTTAAGTTTGATACATCCAAACAAGTCTGTGGTAAGGATCAGAATCTTCTTAAAATAGCAAAATCAACAAACGAAATTCTTGATAAATTATCAGATTTTACGGCTGACGCCATCAACAAAGGGATTATCTGGCAAAAATGGCAACATCAAGTAACCCCAGACACCAGAGTCGATCAGAATCTATTAAATAACCTGGAAAAACTTGGTAGCTGGTTAAGGAACAATGACTTACCCAAACAAACTGCTCATTCATTAATAGGGAAATATGTCTATCTTCGTTATCTGAGGGACAGAGATATTCTTTCCGATCGCAAATTAGAGCAGTGGGGCATTGATTTGAATTCGGTGTTTGGAAGAAATGCTACTGTTTCAGGTTTTCAAACCCTTGTCAAAAAACTTGATCAATGGCTTAATGGAAGCATCTTTCCCGTCCCCACAAAAGGGGCTCTCTCCCCCCAGGATGAGCATATCAAAAAAGTTGCATCCATCTTTCTCGGAGATGATCCTACTTCAGGCCAGATGCATTTGGATTTTAATGCCTACAATTTTGAACATATTCCGATTGAAACCTTGTCTGTGGTATATCAGCAGTTCCTCCATGCTGAAAAGAGAGGTCCAAGCCAAGGTGCGTACTATACGCCTGTCCATCTTGTAAATTTCATGCTGGAGGAACTTGATTCAAAAGAAATGTTGAAAAAAGGTATGAAGGTGTTTGACCCTGCATGTGGATCAGGCGCATTCATTGTTCAATGCTTTAGAAGGCTTATTGAAAGAGAGCTATCAACATCAGGTAGATTAAGACTCAAACCGTCAAAATTAAAAAATCTGCTTGTAGATCACATTTATGGTGTTGATATTGATGAAGATGCATGCGGCGTGACAGAATTAAGCCTTATCCTCACCCTGCTCGATTATGTTGATCCTCCTGATTTAGAAGAGGCGGGATACCAACATTTTAAATTACCTGCATTAAGAGATAAAAATATTTTCTTTTGTAAAAATGGTTTTTTTGATGACAAATCAATACAGATAGAAGCTCTATCTGGAATGAAATTTGACTGGATTGTGGGGAATCCACCTTGGAACTTGTTATCAGAAAAATCAAAATCATCGGCAGATCAATCAGCTTTGGCGTGGATCAAAAATAATAAAAAAGAGTATCCTGTCAATAAAAATCAGATAGCGGAGGCCTTTGTCTGGAAAGCATCCTTATATCTTTCAAATATAGGGGTTACAGGATTTCTGCTGCCAGGAAAAACCCTGTTTAAAACCCAAAAAAATGCCATTGAATTCAGAGAACGTTTCTTTAACAGAATGGATGTATGGTGTATTGTCAACTTTGCAAATCTCAGACGTCTTTTGTTTAAAGGTGCAACAAATCCGGCGGCAGCTTTTTTCTACAGGGCTTGGCAAAACAATTCAGATAAGCCAGAGAGCATTCTCACCTATGCTCCCTTTGCAATGAATCAGCTATCTCAGTATGACCTTTCAAAAAGAGGCAGGAAAAGACTTTGGACTGTTCTTGTCAATGCCGATGAGATGCGCGAAATTCCTTATCGGGATGTTTTATCCGGAATGTCTTTGCCTTGGAAGATGGCAATGTGGGGAACAATGCGGGATAAACATCTTCTGGTCTCATTACAAAAAACCTTTGTAAACTTGTCAACATTTGCAGAAGCTCATGATTTAGATATTTCTGAAGGACCGCAATTAAGAGGTAAAACTGCAAGAGAGAAAATAGAACCTATTCCCGAGGTGGCTGGTAAAGATCAACTTAATATGAAAGAATTGGAAGGATGTGGAAGGATATTCTCTTTTCCGAAAAAAGCACTAAAAACAATTCCGGAGTCAATGGCTTATGTTCGTGACGGTCGTGGTAAAATGCCACTGAAAATATGTCGGCCACCCCATGTCATTGTAGATGCAAACAGACGATTTTCTATTTTTTCAGATCAGTTTATTGCTGTTCCTCCCCGACAAATTGGAATAGCAGGTGAGTTTTCAAAGACAAATCTTTTAAAAGCATTGGCATTGTATTTAAGTTCTGATTTTGTTCAATATCAGCAGTATCTATCTTCACCATCCTGGGGCATAGGAATGGAGCGACTCAGCAAGAAGGATCTTGAATCTCTTCCAGTTCCCCTTGATAAGTTATCCCCAGGCGAAGTTAGTGAGTGGGCAAAACTTTACGATGAACTAGCTCAACAATCTAATAACAACATCGCTGAAGATCAATTTTTCAAATTAGTTGAAAAGCCGACAGAATTAAAGCCTTTAATGAATAAAATGAACAAAAAAATCAATGTTTTATTGGGTCTTAAAGAAGATGAACTATGCCTTATTCATGATTTTGTAACAACAAGGATGAAATTCAATGATGGTGCCATTCCCGAAATGGTAAATGAGCATGCTCCTAAAGAAGAAATAACGGCATATTCCAAAACTTTGAAAAAAGCCTTGGATGATTTTCTTGAAGCCGATAACAGGAATCAACACCAGATTATCGCCAATTATTCATCTTCCATGGTAATTCTGTCCATTGATCACTCTGAGAATTCGATTGTTGACCCTGTTATTGTTAAAAAGATAAATGATGCTGAGTTAAAAGAGGAATTTAAAAATTTGGAAAAAAATCTGAAATTTGAGCAAGGTCAATGGGTCTATTTTCGAAAAAATCTGAAATTATTTCATGGCCGGACTACTTATTTTGTTAAGTCGCGGCAACGACTTGGCTGGCTTCAAAGCCAGGCTTTTATAGATGCGGATGATTTTATTGCTGAGAAATTGACAACAACCGGAAATGATTAGATGCAATCAGACAGGCAACCTAAAGCGGATGACAGCAAAGAATACCAAATAGCATTTCGAAGAAAAGTTTTCAAATTGTTGAAAATGGGTTACGACCGTCTTGATGCTGCCTCTTTTAAGAATTCTGAGGAAGAGGATATAACTGGAGAGATCGTAAGGGAAATCAATGAAATACTTGAAGACAGAGGGTCTCCATCATGGGTGAGATATTTTGCTGTCCATGAGGAACTACGGATCAATGAACCAACTCGAAGAGGCAAAAGACGGAAGAGAGTTGATATAGAATTTGAGTGGGTCTGCTACTGCCCCCGCTACCGTTATCCCTTTGAAGCCAAGCGTCTTTGTGTCAACACTCATCCCATAGGTGAATATATTGGTACAGCAGGGCTTGGAGAGTTTCTTTCAGGAAATTATGCTCAAGACAGAATTGAAGCCGGGATGATAGGCTATGTTCAATCGGATACTCCTAAATCCTGGGCAACAAAGGCTCAAACGAAATTCGAAAAAGAGCCTGAAATAATTCAAGCTTGCTCGGATGGTAACTGGACAAATATTACAATCGTTGGTGAGCTTAGCCATTGTTTTTGTTCAAAGCATCACCGAAGTACAGAAAAGAAACCCATTACTATATATCACGTTTTTCTAATTTTCTGTTAGCTGCTTTTCAGGTCGTTTTCAAATTTTTATTTTCAATGAATCCTTAAATTTAAAAAACGTGCTATGGTAAACTTTGTCAAAAATATTTCAATGTACGAGTGTATGGGCCTTAAAAAATTACGCGGGTCTTGGGAAACAATTCCAGAATATCGGTTAATTGTTTGGTAGTATTCAATATTTCAAAAAAGATTTTGCACCTAGGAAGGATTGGCGTCAATGATACAAAAAAAGATATGTATGATCGGTTCCTTTGCCGTGGGAAAAACAAGTCTGGTTTCTCGCTTTGTAACTAGTATTTTTTCCGATAAATACCTGACAACCGTTGGTGTTAAAATTGATAAAAAGACCATAACGGTAGGTACACAGGAGATGAATCTTTTGTTGTGGGACCTTGCGGGTAAAGATGAGTTTGAAGACCTGCGGGTTTCATATCTGCGTGGGTCGTCTGGATATTTACTGGTTGCGGATGGTACCCGGTCAAATACACTTGATGTTGCCAAAAAACTTCAGCAAGAAGTTGAAGCTGCTATAGGAAAAGTTCCCTTTGTTTTTCTTATCAACAAATCTGACCTTATGGATGAATGGACAATTACCCAATCAGATATTGAGCATCTGCGGTCAAAGGGCTGGGACGTTCTCTTGACAAGCGCGAAACAGGGACTATCTGTTGAAGAGGCGTTTTTAACCCTTGGGGCGAGAATGCTTGAAAAGTAATACCCTTCTATTCTTTCTATAATATTTATGGGTGATTAAATGAAAGATTCGACTTTATCCGCTCTTTTTGACTTGCTTGATATCTTTGTTTTGGAACGATCCGGTAATAAGACCTTTGAGTCCATCTGTTCAATTCCGGATTGGTTTGAGCACCTTTTCCCCGGTGTAGCTGGACCGAACAAGCCCGTTGCCCCTGAAGAATGGAGCCCTTTTCTTGAAAACTATCTGTTTGATGCAAATGACTTTTGGGAAAAAAATGAAAAAGGACGCTCTTTTTCCGGGCCATGGATAGAAAAAGATGCTGCCGGATATGAATTTTCACTTGAAGCATCTGCAATATGCTTGGGAAATACAAAAATTCTTACAATTGAACATCCAAAGGACGCCTATGATAAACAGCGAAAGCTTTTACAGCGTGGCAGGGATTGTTTATTAAGCAATGAACTTCTTGAAGAAGAGGTTCGGAAAAGAACCGTACAGGTAAGGAACAGAGAAGAGGAAGTTGCCCTGCGCCTGCTTTCCGCCGCAGAATTCAGGGATGATGAAACAGGTGCGCATATACGGCGAATAGGCCTTTATTCAGTGGTGTTTACCAAAAAGCTTGGCTGGACGCCCCGTGAGATTGATGATATTCAAATTGCTTCGACCATGCATGATATCGGAAAAATCGGCATCCCGGACTCTGTCTTGCTAAAACCTGGCAAACTATCTGCTGATGAATTCGAAATCATGAAACAACATACGGTGATTGGTGGAAAGA
>CAXHYW010000321.1:0-5204 GCA_964021475.1 uncultured Desulfobacteraceae bacterium
CTTAAACACAGACACAGAAAACAGATCAGGCAAATCGGAGCTGTTTTTTTTGAGAAACACTTAAAAAAAACGCTTAGAAAGCAGGCCATTAAAAGAATTCAGCAGCATCAGCAAAATGGAGACGATGTTTTCATTGTCAGTGCATCTCCTGATGTTTATGTTCATGCAGTTTGTGAGTACCTCAATTGTAACGGCTACCAGTGTTCAAATCTCGATTATGACACTGACAGATTCACTGGAAAATTTTTGGGACCAGACTGTCTAGGCGCTGAAAAAAAAAAGCGGATAGATCTTTTGTCAATAGAACATGGGATAGACCTTGAAAATTCATGGGCCTATTCCGACCATGAAGCTGACCTGTTATTTTTTGAATCGGTTGGTAAAAAAGTAGCTGTCTCCCCGACCAGAAAGCTCTTTGATATTGCCAACAATAACAATTGGAAAATTGAAAGCTGGAAAGGAGTTAGTAGTGTTGATGGTAAACTTTTACGAAAAAATCAATAATCGATACATACAGACCATAATTTGCTGTTAGATGGAGCTTAAGGAGAAGGTGTCATGAAAAGATTTTTTCCACGGTTACAACAGGTCAGGGAGGTTGATTTAAAACAGCTTAAAGAGATGTCTCGGGATTTGGCTCAAATAGTTCAAAAAAGCGGTTATATTCCAGAGCATGTTCTTTATGTTGAGAGAGCAGGTCTTTTAGTCGGGTTCGAAATCGCTATGTTTTTTAAATGTGGAATCAGCAGTATTCATTCAACGCGTAGCGGCGGTTCGGTTAAATCGAAATTAAAAAAAGCGTTTCGATATCTGCCAAGATTTGTAACCCATCTCCTCAGGCGGCTTGAAATAAAATCAAATATCCATGGGGTAAAAAAAGAACGACATGTCTATTGTGAATACCAGCCACCCCCGATGAATAAAAAAATTTTGATTGTGGATGATGCAATTGATACAGGACATTCATTGGTGGCGGTAATAAAGTTTCTTGAAAACCTGGGTTATAACAAACAACACATTAAAATTGCAGCCCTCACGACAACAGGACTTAACACTGCGGTGCGGGCTGACTTTAGTTTGCTTGACCAGATCGTTTGTGCCTTTCCCTGGTCATATGACTCCCGCCAATACGATGAGACTCAAGGAGTGTACAAAACACAAAAGTATGTTGTAAATCATTTTTCAATTTTCAAAGGATCATCTGGACTGACCGAGCCCAATAACTGATCAAGATAATTATTTTTAAATATAAAGGAAAGAAAAATGGAAAAAGTTGCATTAATAACAGGGGTAACCGGGCAGGATGGAGCTTATCTTTCTCAATTGCTACTTGGAAAAGGATATGAGGTACACGGTATAAAGCGAAGGTCTTCTTCATTTAATACAGACCGTATTGATCATCTATATCAGGATCCTCACGAGGATTCGCCTAAATTTATTCTTCATTACGGTGATTTGACTGATTCATCAAATATGATCAGGGTGATGCAGGAGGTGCAACCTGACGAAGTCTACAATCTTGGAGCCCAGAGTCATGTGGCGGTATCCTTTGAAACTCCTGAATATACGGCTGACACGGATGCCATGGGAACTTTGAGAATTCTGGAGGCGATTCGTATACTGGGTCTTGAAAAAAAGACCCGATTTTATCAGGCTTCAACATCCGAGCTGTTTGGAAAAGTCCAGGAGACTCCCCAGACTGAGAAGACACCCTTTTATCCAAGATCGCCATATGCAGTGGCAAAAATGTATGCTTACTGGATAACGGTTAACTATCGGGAAGCCTATAATATATATGCTTGCAACGGTATTTTGTTTAACCATGAATCCCCCCTTCGAGGCGAAACTTTCATTACCAGAAAAATTACCAGGGGATTGTCCAGGATTAAACTTGGGTTGCAGAAAACTTTATTTCTTGGAAATCTTGATGCCAGAAGGGACTGGGGACATGCCCGGGACTACGTAAAAGTGCAATGGTTGATGCTTCAACAAAAAAAACCTGAAGATTATGTTATTGCAACAGGCATACAACATTCAGTCCGTCATTTTGTTGAAGTAACTGCAAAAGAGCTTGGCATGACATTAAAGTGGGAAGGACATGGCCTTGAAGAAAAAGGCTATGATCCTGAAACAGGAGAGTCCATTGTTGAAATCGATTCCCGGTATTTCAGACCAACAGAAGTAGAAACTCTGCTGGGAAGTTCTGAAAAGGCAAGGATTGAACTTGGCTGGGTTCCAGAAATTTCATTTGAAGAAATGGTAAAAGAAATGGTAATATCTGATCTTAAGGCGGCAAAGAGAGATGCATTGATCAAGAAGGAAGGATTTGAGGTATTTGATTATCATGAATAATATTAAAAAGAATTCAAAAATTTTTGTTGCAGGCCATAACGGAATGGTAGGGAAAGCCATTGTTCGCAGTCTTTGTTTGTCAGGGTTTAGCAATATTGTAACCAGATCCCATGGTGAACTGGATCTGCTGGTTCAGCCCGATGTTCAAGCATTTTTTGAGTCTGAGCAGCCTGAATATGTTTTTCTTGCCGCTGCAAAAGTTGGAGGTATCCATGCAAACAACACATTTCCCGGTGACTTTATCTATTCCAATCTCACCATTCAGAACAACGTTATTGTGGCAGCCTATAAATATCATGTAAAACGCCTTCTTTTTCTCGGCAGTTCCTGCATTTATCCAAAAAACGCACAACAGCCTATGCCTGAAAATGCGTTGTTGACAGGTCCCCTTGAAGAGACAAATGAGCCCTATGCCATTGCAAAAATTGCCGGTATTAAACTGTGTGAATCTTTTAACCGCCAGTACGGCACCCAGTTCCGGTCGGTCATGCCCACAAATCTTTATGGGGAAAATGATAACTTCCATCCGGAGAACAGCCATGTTATTCCGGCCCTGATGCGAAGATTCCATGAGGCAAAAATAAACAATGAAACAAACATTATTGTCTGGGGCACAGGCAGGGCAAGACGAGAGTTTCTTCATGTTGACGACATGGCGAAAGCCTGCCTTCATGTTATGGGATTAAGCCAGGAAGAATTCCTTGGCAATACTGAACCCATGCTTTCCCATATTAACATTGGGTCAGGCAGGGAAATTGCAATTGGGGATCTTGCCATTTTAATGAAAAAAGTCACAGGGTTTCAAGGGGAAGTATGTTTTGACTCAACCAGACCGGATGGCCCCCCGCGCAAACTACTTGATATTTCAAAGCTGAGTGCCATGGGGTGGAAACCTTCTATTGAACTGGAAAAAGGATTGATCCGGACCTATCAGTATTTTTGTACCCATTACAATCTGGATGATTTTAGATCATAAATGGAGATTTTACCTGGCATTCTTTTTTTTTATTTTCTGTTCATACATTGAAGTATCTGCGGCTTTGATCAATTCATCAATACTTTTTTTGTCCTCTGGTTCAAATAGGGAAAAACCAAAGCTGAAATCTATGGGGCTGTTGTTGACTACTTTCTGATTCAACTGACCATTCAGCCTTTTAATCATCAGGCGTGCATCATCAATATTGGTGTTTGGCAACAATGTTAAAAATTCATCTCCGCCCATGCGGAAGATGTAATCAGTATTTCTGATAGTCGATTTCAGTCCGTTGACAACTTCCAAAATAAGCTGATCCCCGGCACTATGACCATAGATATCATTGATAATTTTCAAATTATCAATATCAATAAAACACAACACAAAGGAAGTTTTTTCACGATTTGAAAAACTCATTTCCCTGTCAATGATACGATAAGCATACCTCCGATTGAAAATGCCTGTCAGTTCATCGGTAATCGATATCTCTTCCAATCTTTTCATGGTATCTCTAAGTTTGATATGGACGTTGATTCTTGCCAGCATTTCTTCTTTTAAAAATGGTTTTGTAATATAATCTACACCACCAGTTTCAAAAGCTTTTATTATATTTGAAGAATCATTTAAGGCCGTGATAAAGATAATAGGAATGTCTTTTGTCATATGGGCTTTATTAAGCTGTCCGCACACCTCAAACCCGTCCATTTCAGGCATCATAATATCTAACAGGATAAGGATAGGGTTTTTCTTCTCAACAAAATCAATGGCCTGTAATCCATTTTGGGCAATGGCGGTTTTATAACCATTTTCCCTTAAAATATTGCCGATTACCTGTAAATTTTTAGGGTTGTCATCCACAATCAAAATTAATTCTTCTCTCCGATTATTCATGATGTTTTCTCTCCTTTATCGGGGTCAATCATATCAGGAAATTCACACAAAAGGCTCTGGATATGTTTAATATCAAAACTGTCAATAAATTCAGACAGTTTTTCCGAATATCTGATTATATCGTCTGCATCATATTCAAGGGCCATCTTTTTTAGCTGTTGTGCAAATTCCTGGGCAAGGTCCATTTCCATGGCTCCATCCAGCTCATGCCATACCGGTATCATTTCTTTCTCAAGTTTTATGATCAGTTCCTGTGGTCTGGATATTATTTCACCCCTATTATTTTCTTTACCTGTTTGATCAACGCTTGTTTTCATTTCCCTTTTTGTGAGTTTTAAAAATCTGCTCAATTCCTGAATTAAATCTTTAATATTCACCGGCTTAAAAAGATAGCCGTCAAACCCGAAGGACATAACGTTTGCCTTATCCTGAACTGTCATAGAGGCGGTTAAGGCGACGATGGGGATTTTTGCAGTTTTGGGATTCGTTTTAAGTTTTTTTGTGGCCTCATATCCGTCTAAAACCGGCATTCTGATATCCATAAGGATCAGGTCAAAACTTGCGGCCCAGGCCTTTGTTAAACATTGTTGCCCGTCTTTGGCTTCAATAATGTCAAGATTTTTCCCGGACAAAGATTCCACGATCAAATCTCTGTTTAATTTATTATCATCGACAACAAGGATTCGGGCAGGTTCAAATGAAATATCTGCTGCATTAAATGGCAGACTTGTTTCAGGAACAACTACATTTGATGATACCTCAACATCTTTTAAAATTATTTCAAAAACAGTGCCAACGCCTATCTGGCTTCTTACAGAGATGGTCCCCCCCATAATTTCAACCAGACGTTTGCTTATCGTAAGGCCCAAACCGGTACCTCCGTATTGTCGGATATTTTGCTCTTCCTGCTGCCGGAAGGATTCAAAGATGATTTTTTGCTGTTCTTTTGGGATACCAATACCGGTATCTTCAACTGAAATCACCAGAT
>CAXHYW010000322.1:0-5203 GCA_964021475.1 uncultured Desulfobacteraceae bacterium
AAATTGTGTTGATTGAAGGCTGGATATCCGGCCCCTATCATAAAGTGGAAGTATGGCGAACCCATAAAGAACGAAAACCTTTGTTTCACAGTATAAACAATGTGGTTGGTGTGATTTGTGATGACACATTGGATGATTCCGACCGAATTATAGCACAGGAAAAGAAAATTCACCTGTTAAAACGGTTTGATTTAAATCCAATTGTTGATTTGATCATGGGCCTAACCATCGATTGATTGAATGAGACTTAATTTGCCAAAGGACCATTCCGGCTTATCAGGTCAGTGCGCCGGTCAGTACGCAGGGGATTTATGTCTCAGCAGTTTTATTGGTTATGAGGTTGGGTAATGACTCTATCCTCAAACCTTAATGTATTATAAAAAAACAGTTAGAAGGAGAGAATTATGTCAAATGAAAATGGTTTAGCAGAGCTTCTTTTTTCCGGTAAATTTGAATTTGTCGATTTGGGACAACCCCTTAATGAGGATACCCTTCTTCTTCAGTTGCCAGAGCCCTTTGCCCAAACACCGGGATTTACAAAGAAAAAAATATCAAAATACGATGATAACGGCCCTGCCTGGTACTGGAATTCTTTCACCTGCGGTGAGCATGTGGGAACACATTTTGATGCACCCACCCATTGGGTAACGGGTCAGGATGGAGCAAATGTTGATAAGCTTCCCGCTTCCGATTTTATCGGAGAAGCCATTGTAATAGACATGACCGCTGAATGTGAAAAGAATGCCGACCGGCTTCTTGAAGTGGAAGATATCTTAAATTTTGAAAAAGAGCATGGTAAAATTCCGCCTCATTCCTGGTTCGTCATGCAGACCGGCTGGGCCAAATATGCCCAGGATGCGGAAAAATTCTTCAATGTTGGTGAAGATGGTATGCCTCACACACCCGGACCCAGCGTTGAAGCGGTTACATTCCTGGTCAAAGAGCGCGATGTATTGGGATTTTGCTGTGAAACAGTCGGAACGGATGCAGGAATTGCTGGCACTTTCGAGCCCATGTTCCCCTGTCATAATATTATGCACGGCAATGGGAAATTAGGAATTACCCAGCTGAACAACCTGGACAAACTGCCGCCCCGGGGTGCCATCATCATTGCATTGCCGCTTAAAATAACAGATGGGAGCGGCAGTCCCGTTCGGCCTATGGCCATTGTTCCCAAATGATCTGACCCGTAACTATCTATACTCTAACGCTTGAAAATGGAACCGGTATAATTAAAAGTTCCCATCAAAAATGCCGGTTCCATTAATCCTATCCGATTCTGTCGTTAATATTGTTTTAAGCACCGATGAACCAAATTTTTTTTGAACGATCAATTCACAGATAAAACACGAATTGAATACCTGTCCACAGGCAGGCTAATTTTGCATAATATTTAACAGGAGGCAAATGATGACCAGCAGGATTTTACCACAGTTTGAATTATTCATGCCGGAAAGTATTTCCCAGGTAGTGGAGCACCTTAAACTCTACGGCAAAAAAGCAGCTGTCATGGCGGGTGGAACTGACTTGATGGTTCGCATGAAATCAGGTCTTTTTGTTGAATATGTTGTCAGTCTTCAAAATGTGAAGGGACTTAACTATGTTGATTATGATGAAACCAAGGGCTTGAGTATAGGCGCCATGGCAACACTGAATCAAGTACTTGCTTCCCGGAATGTTCAAGATAATTATCCTGCACTTGTTCAATCTGCCTATGAAAACGGAACAGAACAAACACGTAATGTTGCCACTGTTGTTGGAAATATTTTAAATGCCTCCCCTGCAGGGGATTGCGCCTGTGCCATCCTGGCTTTGGGGGGGTATGTCACCCTACAAGGTCCCAATGGCATCCGGCAGGTAGATATAGACGATTTCTGGATCAACTATCGTGAAACAGAAAGAAAAACCGACGAAATTGCCCTGGAAGTTGTTATTCCTCCCGCAAGAGGCTGTGTGTCTTCTTTTACGGCCTTGACCCGAACCCGGAAAGATCTTGCAAAAATCAATGCGGCTGTAGCCATGTCGATGAAGGGACGCTTTTGTTCTAAGGTTCGTTTGGCGTTAGGAGCAGTCGCTCCTACCCATATCCGCCTTAAAAAATGTGAAGCATTGCTGGAGGGAAACGAAATTACCGATGAACTCATTGAAAAAATCGTTGAGCTTGTACCAACAGAAATAAATCCCATTAATGATGTTCGTTCTTCTGCTGAATACAGAAAGAGTGTTTCCGGTGTTCTAATAAAAAAAGTCATCAAAAAAGCTTTGGGCTAAACCATAGAAAAAGGGACCTATGAAATGAAAACATGCGACATCACGCTTTTTGTAAACAAAGAAAATCACAGCATGACGATACCAGTAAACAGAACGCTTCTCCAGGTGCTCAGGGATGACTTAGGACTTATGGGAACAAAATATGGATGTGGAACAGGAGAATGCGGATCCTGCACCGTCTTGATGGATGATAAACCTATTTTAGCCTGCCTGACACTGGCTGCACTGACAAGTAGGAAAAGCCTTACAACAATAGAAGGTCTTGAGGAAGACGGCGTCCTGCATCCTGTTCAGGAAGCTTTTATTGAAAAAAATGCTGTTCAATGTGGATTCTGCACACCTGGAATGATTCTAAAATCTACTGCGCTTCTGGCAAAAAATTCAAACCCCACAGAGGCTGAAATTAAAGGCCATCTGGAAGGAAATATTTGTCGTTGCACAGGATATGTAAAAATCATTGATGCCGTTCAATACGCCAGCAAACAAATGAATAGGTAAAAGGAGAATTTCCCATGGCTTCTATTATAGGTAAGCGAATACCAAAAATTGACTCAAAAGCAAAAGTAACAGGTCGGGCGGTATATGCAGGGGATCTTAAATTCCCCGGAATGCTGTATGGAAAAATTGTTCGGTGCATGGGGTATGCCCATGCCAGAGTATTAAACCTTGATACGTCAGAAGCAAAAAAACTTCCCGGTGTTGTGAAAGTTCTGAGCCCCGAAGATGTGACACAAAAAAAATATTCCAATTGGGTGATTGATCTTTTTTACCCAAAAGGCTTTGCCGATCTTGTCGGTGATGTTGAAGATCAAAGCATATTTACAAAATATGTGAGACACCAGGGGGATGCCATTTGCGGAATAATCGCAAAAACCGAAGAAATTGCAGAAGCTGCCGCAAAGCTTATTAAAGTGGAATACGAAGCGCTTCCTGTTTATCACACTGCAGCACAGGCCCGAAAAGAGGATGCGGTTCAGATTGATCCAGGCAAACCCGGAAACCTGGCTTTCCAACTGCCGGAACAGGTCTTCCCCGGCAATACCTATGGATGGGGGGATGCCGAGGCATTAATGAAAGAGGCAGATCTGGTTGTTGAAGATACCTTTTATGTTCCAAAGGTAAAGCAGTGCCAGATGGAAAATCATACCTATATCTCACTCTATGATGATGAAGGAAGAATGAACTGCTGGACATCCACTCAGATGCCCAAGCCCGTTCAAACGAAAATTTCAAATCTTTTTGAAATTCCCATGAGCAAGGTTAAAATTAACCAGACAACCATTGGGGGTGCCTTTGGCGTGAAGCTTGGCATGATCATGGAAGCGGAAGCTTGTGCCATGGCAATGAGCGTGCCGGGGAAGCATGTAAAGGTATCTGCTCTTAGGGAAGAAGACTGGGTCATGTCCGAAAGCCGTCACCCAGGAGAATATTCAATTAAGGTCGGGCTAAAAAAAGATGGTACGCCGGTTGCCTGCACTGCAAATTTTTTAACCAATGGAGGCGGGTATTACAGTCATTCCTCGGGGGCACCTGCTGTAGCCGGAACATGGATTATCGGAATGTATAAATTCCAGGCATGTAATTTTAAATGCCAGCGATATTATACCAACCAGATGAATTGCGGTGCATACAGGGGGTATGGAAACCCCCAGTCCAATTTCGTCCTTGAGCAGATTATTGATCGGGGGCTTAAAAAGCTGGATATTGATCCTGTGGAGTGGCGAAAAAAATGGCATAAAACCACCGGCGATGACGGGTGGATGCTTGGGATCCCCTATTCTTCCTGCGCCCTTGATGCCTGTCTGGACCAGGGGGCTGAAGCCTTTGGATGGTTGAAGAAAAAAGAGGAATACAAAGCACAAACCGGTACCAAAAGAAGGGGAATTGGTGTGGCTGTCATGAATCATACAAGTGGCGCCTTTCCGTTCTTACATGAGCACACCACTTGTACGGTCAAACTCAATGAAGATGCGTCAGCAGAAATCATTACCTCGGCATCAGACCTTGGAACAGGTGCCCACACGGCCTTACAGCAGATTGCTGCTGAAACTCTTGGGTTTGATATGGACAAGGTTCACATGAAGGTGGGAGATTCGGATGCCGCAGGATATGATATAGGCGCCCATGCCAGTCGGACGATCTATGTGTCAGGAACTGCTGTGTTAAAGGCGTGTAACGATGCTTTAGATCAAATCCTTGAAAAAGCGGCCATCAGCCTTGAGACAGATAAAGAGGCACTTGAAATAATCGATCTTAAGGTCTGTGTTAAGAATGATCCCGATACCTTTATTTCCGTTGAGCAAATTTGTTATGAAGGGGTTAATGCCTTTATTGATGGCGCTACAGGCCAAAGAATCGGTGTTCCGGGGCAGATCCAGGGATATTCCAGTCATTATGCCGAACATAATTCCCCGCCCTTTGCCGCCTGTTTTGTTGAAGTTGAGGTGGATACAGAAACCGGTGAGGTAAAGGTTATTGAAGTTGTCAGTTCACACGATATCGGAAAGGCCATCCATCCGCCATCGGTTGAAGGGCAGTTGGAAGGCGGTGTGCAACAGGGGCTTGGAATGGCCCTGACAGAAGAGACATATTACAATGAAAATGGGCTGTGTGTGAATGGTAATTTTACCGATTATAAGATGTTCGGACCTTCAGATATGCCTGTCTGTAAATCCATACTGGTTGAGGAACCGGATCCCATCGGTCCCTATGGTGCAAAAAGCTGTGGTGAATCAGGACTGGTCGCTCCCACTGGAGCTGCCGGAAATGCAATTTATAATGCAATTGGCATCCAGTTTACAGGTGCTCCCATTACAGCTGAGAAGATTCTAAAAGCGATTAAAGAGTTTGGGCTTGATTCGGATACTATTCTTCCCTTTGGGTATGGGTGCAAAGATGGTGCTATTCCAAATTTGAAATAGAGAGGCTCAGG
>CAXHYW010000323.1:0-5203 GCA_964021475.1 uncultured Desulfobacteraceae bacterium
TATGTTAAGCATATGTTAACTTTGCAGTTAACGCTGTTAATTTAAGGAGAGGGGCGATGGATATTGGAAAACATTGGCGGCCTATCATTGACTCGGTCCAGGACGGGATCATTATTGTGGATGCCCGGGGTAATTTTATCGCGGCAAATCATTCGGCCCAGTTGATGACAGGATATTCGGAAGAGCAACTAAAGGGACGGTCCTGCCGGTTGCTCAATTGTACGGGGTGTGAAATTACAGGAAACGGTGTGGGTATAAATTGGTGCGGTCTTTTTTCCGCCGGTATGATCCGGGATAAAAAATGTGTGATCACCGCTGCCAACAATCGGGCCATTCCCATTGTCAAAACAGCCACGGTATTATTTGATGACCAGGGGCAAATCGTTGGAGCCGTGGAAACCCTCAAAGATATTTCGGAAAATATCAGTTATAAGAACGAACTGGCATCCATCAGACGGATCTACCATATTGATGATGGGTTCCACGGAATCGTTGGCCGGACACCGATCATGCAAAATCTTTATGAATACATTGAAAGTGTGGCCTCTCTGGATACCCCGGTCATGATTTTAGGAGAAAGCGGAACCGGTAAAGAAATGGTGGCCAAGGCCCTCCACGAGACCGGGAACCGGGCAAAAAAACCCTTTATCAAGGTCAATTGTGCGGCTTTGAGTGAAAGCATCCTGGAAAGTGAATTGTTCGGCCATGTTAAGGGGGCCTATACCGGTGCCGATGTTGACCGGGTCGGAAGGTTTGAGGCCGCCCACACCGGTACTATTTTTTTAGATGAAATCGGGGATATCCCTTTGTCGGTACAGGTCAAGTTGCTGCGAGTCTTAGAAGAGCGAATGATCCAGCGGGTGGGGGAGAACAAATCCATTCCCATTGATGTCCGAATCATCACGGCCACCAACAAAAATCTGGAAACCTTGATTGAGCAGGGAAAATTTCGGGAAGACCTTTTCTTTAGAATCAACGTATTTCCCATCATCTGTCCGGCCCTGAGGCTTCGCAGGGATGACATCACCCTGATTATTGAACATTTTATCAGTATCCATGGCGAAAAGACCGGGAAAAATATTCTGGGTTTCAGCCCGGAAGCCATGCGGGCAATGGTTTCCTACCCTTGGCCGGGCAATATCCGGGAGCTGAGAAATGCTGTGGAATATGCCTTTGTCCTGGCAAAGGGAAAGAGTATCCGATCGGAACACCTGCCGGAAAAAATATTGAAGCACAGGACCCAGTCTTCTGTGTCACCGGAAAAGGACCCGGAGTTGCCTATCTATCTATCAGGGGGTCTATCAGGAAATATATCAGGAGAGATAAAGCCAGAGGATGCCTTCCCCCAAAAAACAGCGGTGATTGTAAAGCAGAATGAAAGACAGGCCTTGATCAATGCCCTAAGGCAGGCGGATGGCAATCAGACAGAGGCTGCCAAATACCTGGGTGTTTCCAGGATTACCGTGTGGAAGCGCATGAAAAAATATAAGGTTACCGTTAAAACTCTATGAGCCTCGCTGTCAGCAGAATCCTTTTTTCTCCCATAAAAGTGTGATATTATGATTCCGGGTATATTAACAAATGGTTAACACTTAAATTGGAGTCGGAAAATTACAAGGTGATAAATACAAAAACTAAATGGCTGCAAAGAGATGCTTGTTATAAGGATATGGCGGGTTGATCCCTTAAAAGTCTTTGGGTTGACTTTCCATTGGCATCATCTTTGCTTTAAATCAGAATAATTAGGATAACAATAGGGTTGAAAACTTCCCGGGAAGTTGCCCGGGAATTGTCCAAAGGATATTTAATGAAAAAAGAAAATGTATTGGTTGTTGTGCTCCTAGCCCTGGCGATTGCAGGGGGGGGGCTGTATTTCAAATCAAAATTGGCAAAACCTGCTATCCCGGCAGCGGTTCTTGCGGGATCCGTATCAAGAGAGGCCACCACACTGGCAAGCACCGGAGAAAATACGGGGGAGAGTATCGCCTGGAAAGACTATACGCCGGGCATGGCCATGGCAGCCAATAAAGGGAAACCGATCTTTTTATATTTCCATGCCCCCTGGTGTGGCTATTGCACGAAACTCAAAGAGACCACGTTTAAGGATCAAAAGATACTGGCCTATCTGGAAAATAATTTTGTCAGTGTCCAGGTGGATACGGATCAAAATCAGGTGCTTTCTGATGAGTGGAAGGTCAAAGGACTTCCCACCATGTGGTTTCTGGAACCGGACGGTACAAAGATCAATAGTATCCCAGGATATGTGGATTCATCCCAATTGCTTCTGATTTTAAGGTATATCCATACCAAAAGTTATAACACAATGGGGTTCCAGGACTTCATGAAACAAGGATAACCCGTTTGACCTGGAAAAAGCCATCGGGTAATAGAGGAAAATCATGACATCAAAAATTTCAAGAAGGTCTTTTTTAAAAGGATCCTTCACGGCCGCAGGATCTGTGGCGGTTACCAGCAGCATGGTGAGGGCCGCTTCTTCTTTGGCCCGGGAAAACACAGAATCGCTGGTGACGGTGATTGATATTCGTAAATGTATCGGGTGTGAGGAATGTGTTTATGCCTGCCAAGAGTCCAATGCACCCAAATTCCCGGCTCCTGAACGCCCCTTTCCCCAAATGTTTCCCAAGCGGGTGCCGGTTGCGGACTGGTCTGATAAAAAGGATGTAAGCAATCGTTTGACGCCCTATAACTGGCTTTTCATCCAGCCGGCCACAGCAACGTTTGCGGGAGAGGAATTTGAGCTGACCATCCCCAGGCGGTGCATGCATTGTGAAAATCCTCCCTGTGTCAAGCTGTGCCCCTGGGGTGCTGCCAAGCAGGAACCCAACGGGCTTTCCCGGATTGATTCCGATATCTGTCTGGGGGGTTCCAAGTGTAAGTCGGTTTGTCCCTGGAATGTGCCCCAGCGTCAGACCGGTGTGGGCCTATATCTGGATATCTTGCCTAGTCTGGCTGGGAACGGGGTGATGTATAAGTGTGATCGATGTTATCAAAAACTTGAAAAAGGGGAGATGCCGGCTTGTATTGAGGCATGCCCGGAAAATGTTCAGACTATAGGTCCCCGGTCTGAAATGATTGAAAAGGCCCATGCCCTGGCAAAGCAGATCAATGGATATATTTACGGTGAAACGGAAAACGGCGGTACCAACACTATTTATGTATCACAGGTCCCCTTTGACCAGTTGGTTCTTGAAACCGGAAAAGGACGTCCCCCCATGGAAAAGGAGGAAGACAGGATGGCAGACGGCAGTAACCTTGCCCGGGCCATGCTCCTTGCCCCCATTGCCGGTGCCCTTGCAGCATTTGGAAAATTTTATAACCGTGTAAAGGAGGATGCATGATGGCCGCTGTCCATAAACCCAAAAACCATATATATGGGATTCTCCTGTTTTTTATTACCCTGACCGGGTTTGCCCAGATGCCGATTTTCAAGCGGTATTATATCGCGGATATTCCCGGGTTTGGCTGGCTGGCTCAGTTTTATGTCACCCATGCCATGCATTATATTTTTGCATCCCTTCTTATTGCCCTCTGCGTTTATGGGGTGGTAGATTTTGTTTTGAGTAAGAGATCCCTTACCAAAATAAGTGTTTCGGGATTGGTTAAGGGAATGATTCTCCTGGGGCTTATGGTTTCCGGCGGGCTCATGGTGATCAGAAATTTGCCCGGTGTCTATTTTTCCCACACCCTGATTTACGCGATGAATCTCGGCCACCTCGGACTGTGCATGGCCCTGATCACGGTAAGTTTTTATACCCTTGTCAAAAAGAAAAGGCTTAAATAAGATCTAAGATCTTCCCCCTGAGCGGGTTCCTATACGTGGCCATTTTGTGTGTGGATGGGTTTTATCATGCCGGGACTTTTATCTTGCCGGGATTTTTTCCAGCAGTTGGGTAATGCGGGTGACATATTCCATGTTCTGACAGGGCTTTGACAAATGATCAATACAGGCATCTTTTTGTTTCAATAGTTTGATGGATTCTAAAAATTCTATGTTTCCCGAAACAAACAATATGGGAACCTGTTTGTCTGTGTTTCGAATATGGGAATACACATCCTTTCCATTGATATTTCCGGGAAGTATATAATCCAGGCTGATAAGGTCATATTGCTTTGCATCAAACATATCCATGGCTGCCTGTCCGTTGTTGGCAATCTCCACGGTGTGATTGAATGGAGATTGGGTTAATACCCGGTATTGTATGTCTGAGATGGCCGATTCATCTTCAACCACCAGAATCTGTTTTTCAAAATGTGTTAACTTTTCCAGAACGGGGAGGGGATCTGCTTTGGTCAGGTTTTTTTGAATAGCCGGTAAACATAGGCTGACTTTTGTTCCTTGTCCAAGTTTGGATACCACCTCAATTCTTCCTTGATGTTGTTCAATATATTTTTTTACATTGGCCATTCCATAACCCGTTCCTTTAATGCCCGATTTATAGGAACCGCTTACATCTTTAGTCCCTTTTAAGGTGAAGGCGGGATCATAAATGTTTTCAAGGTGTTCCTTAGGGATTCCACACCCGTTGTCGTCAATTTCAACACAAATTTCATTGTTCCGGTAAAACGAACTGATACAGATTTGGGGATGATCGGTTTTGCTGGTGGCATGGATAGCGTTTTGAATAAGGTTTGCAAGTGTGTGTGCTATCATCTCTGGATCAGCAAGTAACTCGGGGGTATCGCCATTATTTGCCCTGATCAGTTCAATTGATTCGAGATCTTTTTTTAAGAGGGTCAGTGCCTGATCAATTTTTTCACAAATTTTAAAAAAAATCTGACTGGGGGGCTGATCCTTTGCAAAGGCCACCAGGTTTTTGGTGAGATTTTTTCCCCGCAAGGTCTGCTCAAATATTGTTTCAAGGGATTTTTTTGTTTCGTGATCCTTGTAGTCCATCAGAGATAACTCGGCGGTGCCCATGATAATGCCCAGAATATTATTAAAATCATGGGCCATTTTTCCTGCAATTTGTCTGACCAAAGCCAGTTTTTTTTGTTCTTCCAGGATTCTTTGGTTGGTTATTTTTTCTGCTTCAAGCCTTTTTCGCTGGGAAATATCATGGGCCACACCCCTTGCACCCTGCAATATCCCTTTATCATAAATAAAATCACCGGTCAAAATGGTGCATATTTGTTGGCCATTTTTTTTTAAGAGATTGATGTCAATGGTGTCTGATTTTTTATT
>CAXHYW010000324.1:0-5186 GCA_964021475.1 uncultured Desulfobacteraceae bacterium
ACACATAGAGGCACACTCTTTCCCTACACGACGCTCTTCCGATCTGACTCCCAGATTAATGGTTTCGCCAAAAGCCTTGGACAGTGTTTTCATATAAGGGAGTGCAATATTTTTTATCCCCAGACGGTTGGAACGCTTCATTCCAAATTCCAGCATCTTAAATGTCAGGTGATATTTGTTGTCCCGATTTTGCTCAACATAGCCAAGTTCTTTGAGAGTCGCTAAGAAGCGGTGACTTCCGGTTCTGTTCTGTCCGAGATGACGCGCGACCTCACTTACGCTGAGTTCTCCTTTTTCAGCAAGAAGCTCCAGAACATCAAGCCCTTTTGCAAGTGAGCTGATAAAAAAATATTTTTTATCGGTGGCCATAATCCCTCCTTCTCAAGGATTGTTCATTATGTGTGACGATTAGTCTCAATGCGTTACAAAAATGATTAAACTATAAGAATTCCCGCTTGTCAAGGATAAAATTTTGACCATCGTCCCATGAACGACACCGCAAATATGTGATAAAAAAAATAGCCCTCCACCCGGAATGGCAACGGTTACGAACGCAAGGGGATTGATCTTGAAATTTCCCAGGGCAAAGTCATGGTCATCATGGGGCCGAGTGGATCGGGAGAAAGCACCCTGTGCGCTACATCAATCGTCTTGAAGACATCACCTCGGGAACGGTAATTGTGGATGGCTATGATATCATGGACAAAAAAACCGACATCAATTTTATCCGCACCGAGGCTGGGATGGTCTTTCAGCAGTTCAATCTTTTTCCTCACAAAACAGCATTGGAAAATGTTACACTAGGCCCGCTTAAAGTCAGGAAAATATCAAAACTGGAAGCCAATAAACTGGGAAAAGACTTGTTAAAAAAAGTTGGCCTCCCAGGCAAGGCCGATACATATCAAGACCCGTGAGCTCAACGCCCTTAATCCGGTAGTTATAATGTTTACAGAATTTCATGCCGGCAGCAACATGACAATCATTCCGGAAAAAGTCGAAATAAAGGGGTCTATCCGATTTCTCCAGGAAGACGGCCAGGAAATTTTTGACCGTTTCAAACGGGTTATCAAACATACCTGTGAGGTACACCGCGTGGAATACGAGCTGAAATTCAAGTTAGGGAACAATCTGTTGTCCAATGATGCACGCATCACGGAATATGTTCGCAAGACCGCTGCCGCAACCCTTGGTGATCGATCAAAGGTAACAACCAAAATTCGTACCATGGCCGGAGAATATTTTAGCGATTACCTCCAACATGCCCCCGGTGCATTGGCCTTTGTCGGTATTAATAATCCAGAGGTAGGTTGGGATTACCCCTATCATCATCCGAAGTTTACCATTGATGAGGCGGTACTTTCCTCCGGAGTTGAACTCCACATAAGGACCGCAATAAAATTATTGTCTGTATAGCTTAGATACCCGGAAGAAAAAAATACCTTGAAAGTCCGCAACTGGGACTTTATCCGAATAAATCCATCTTGGTTCGTATTGGATTTGTCATTGCCCTTATGGATTACATTCAAATGCCCTCTTTTCTATTGGATTCAATATCCTTGTTTTAGTTTATTGATTTAATTGTCCCAATTGCCTGGAAAGTTCATGACAAATCTTTTTTAGTTTTTCTTGAACTTCTCCCACGCGCTCTTTTGTTAATCTCATGGTAGGTCCTGAAACACTTATGGCATAAGGCACTTCCCCGATTTTATCGAACACGGGGGCGGCAACACATCTGAGTCCGGACACCAATTCCTCATCGTCCACAGCAAACCCCTGTTCTCTGATCTTTTCCAATTCCTTTTTCAGTTCATCAACTGACGATATGCAGTTTGGTCCATTGGGCTTGAACTCAATGCCAGACAAAAGAGCGGCAAGCTCGTCCTGATCCAAAAAAGCAATAATTGTTTTCCCCAGAGCTGAGCAATAAACCGGCGCAGAAGAACCTATTGGAGAATCTACGCGAAGAATCTCCTTACTATCAATTTTTTCCAGATGGAAAATATTATATCCGTCTCTGACTCCCAGATTAATGGTTTCGCCAAAAGCCTTGGACAGTGTTTTCATATAGGGAAGTGCAATATCTTTTATCCCCAGACGGTTGGAACGCTTCATTCCAAATTCAAGCATCTTAAATGTCAGGTGATATTTGTTATTTCGATTTTGCTCAACATAGCCAAGTTCTTTTAGAGTAGCTAAAAAACGATGACTTCCTGTTCGGTTCTGTCCGAGATGACGAGCGACCTCACTTACGCTGAGTTCTCCTTTTTCAGCAAGAAGCTCCAGAACATCAAGCCCTTTTGCAAGTGAGCTGATAAAAAAGTATTTTTTATCGTTGGTCATAATCCCTTCTCTTAAAAAAGTGTTCATTATGTGCGACTCTTAGTCTCAATACGTTACAATAACAATTGTAACTATAAGGATTCTTGTCTGTCAAGGATAAAAATATGATTTTCCTCTCGGTTACTCGGATGAAATAAAATATTCCAAATACAATAATTTATAGCCCGTATCAGTGGTGCTCGCTTAGGATCGCTGAAAATCTGTTGACCAGAGCCAATGTTACTGCTAATGATGTTGTATTGGTTACCGAGGTGTCTGGCGGTGTCGGTTCCGCAGCCGTACAGTTGGCCAAAGCTCGGGGAGCAAAAGTAGTTGGTATTACGAGTCTATCCAAATCGAATAAAGTGTTTTCGTCAATTTAATTAAATGGATTAAGTCATGTGAAATATCTCCTTTGGTGGAAAGAACCTTCCCTTTAATTCAACTGGCTGACGCACAACGTTTTTTTGAAACAAAGCAACATGTCGGAAAATTAGTTATTGATTGAACGGATGGTGAGTCGCCTTGAACCGAAAGTATAACCTGGCACTCAAGAGTGGCCGTATGCCAACGGCATTTTTAATCCTGGCTTTTAAAGGGCAGAGAATGGATTATCGATTGATAATATATCAGCGCTGAATCTTTAGCAGCGCAGATAAACCTTATTAGAAAAAGGAGAAATTATGAAAACGATAGATGCGATTCGTGCACGTCGAGCTGTCAAACATTTTGATGCAAGCCATGTGATGACGGCCCAAGAAGCGAACAATATTTTGTCCCTAGCGGTTCTTTCACCCACCGCCTTTAATATTCAGAACTGGCGTTTTCTGGTGGTGGAGGATGCCGACTTGAGAAAAAAAATTAGGGAGGTGGCCTGGGATCAATCACAAGTTACGGATACCTCTTTGTTTATCGTTCTTTGTGCAGATCTGAAGGCATGGGAAAAGGAACCTGGGCGTTATTGGGTCAATGCACCAAAAGAAGTTCAGGAGTTTATGCTTCCGGCCATAGATACGTATTATCGAGGCCGGGAGCAGGTGCAAAGAGACGAAGCCATGCGTTCCTGTGGTATTGTTGCACAAACGATAATGCTTGCTGCAACCTCATTGGGGTATGATTCCTGCCCCATGGATGGGTTTGATTTTGAAAAGGTGGCCCAGTTGATTCGCCTTCCGGATGATCATGTTATTGCCATGTTTGTGGCAATCGGGAAAGGCACGAAAGAGGCGTGGTCACGGCCGGGACAACTCAGCTTAGATGAAGTAGTCGTCAAAAACAGGTTTGGATCATAACAAGGCAAAAGGCGATTGCTACCCTGTGATTTATCCATAAAACAAGAGAGCCAACCACATGAATGAAAATATTCAACATCCTTTGTTCCCCAACCTGCTTGCTCCCCTGGACCTGGGTTTTACCACCCTTAAAAACAGGGTGGTGATGGGATCCATGCACCTGGGATTGGAGGAAATGGCTGACGGTTTTTCCCGAATGGCTCAGTTTTATGCCCAACGTGCCCGTGGCGGCGTGGGGCTTATTGTAACCGGTGGCATAGCTCCTAATAAAGAGGGGGCTGTCCATGCGGATGGCGCACTGATGGCAACCGCCCGGGACGTTTCCAACCATCGCATGGTCACCGATGCTGTGCATGGGGCAGGTGGAAAGATTTGCATGCAGATACTTCACACCGGGCGTTATGCGTTTAATCCGGATGCGGTGGCGCCATCGGCTGTCCAGTCCCCTATCAGTCCCTTTTTGCCCAAAGCGTTGACAGACGACAACATTAAACAGCTGATCCGGGAGTTTGTCCAGTGTGCATTGCTGGCAAAGGATGCGGGTTACGATGGTGTTGAGATAATGGGCTCTGAAGGCTATCTGATAAACCAGTTTATCGCCCTTCGTACCAACCTGCGGGATGACCGATGGGGGGGGGAGTATGAGAATCGTATCCAATTTCCCATACAAGTGGTCCAAAGGATACGCAAGGCGGTGGGCGCTGATTTTATCCTCATTTATCGCTTGTCCATGCTGGACCTGGTGGAGGGGGGCAGCTCTCTGGATGAAGTGATTATTCTCGGCAAGGCGGTTGAGCGGGCAGGGGCAAGTCTGATCAACACGGGTATCGGCTGGCACGAAGCCCGGATTCCCACAATTGCCACCCGGGTTCCCCGGGCGGCGTTTACCTGGGCCACGGCCAAAGTTAAGGTTGCATTCAAGATTCCCGTTATCACGTCCAATCGCATCAACATGCCGGAAGTTGCAGAACAGGTATTGGCAAGGGGAGATGCGGATATGGTTTCCATGGCACGGCCCTTTCTGGCCGATCCTGAGTTTGTGCGAAAGACCATTGAGCTGCGAACCGATGAGATCAACACCTGCATCGGCTGTAATCAGGCCTGCCTGGATCATATCTTTGCCGGCAAATTGACCAGTTGTCTGGTGAATCCAATGGCCTGCCAGGAAACAAGATTGTTGATCAGACCCGCCGACCCGCCTAAAAAAATTGCGGTGGTGGGTGCCGGCCCCGCAGGCCTGGCCTTTGCCACAACTGCCGCAGGTTGTGGACACTTGGTGACCCTGTTTGAAGCTGCCGGGGAAATAGGGGGTCAGTTTAATCTGGCCAAACAGATCCCGGGCAAAGAAGAATTTTATGAAACCATTCGCTATTTCGGCCGCCAGATAGAACTTACCCATGTGAAATTAAAGCTAAACCAAAGGGTTACAGGAAAGATGCTGGACCAGGGGGATTTTGACGACGTGGTGATCGCCACGGGCATCATTCCCCGCAAACCATTGATTGATGGGGTTGATCACCCCAGTGTATTGACCTATATCGATGTTATGAACGGTGTTGAGGTGGGCAAGAAGGT
>CAXHYW010000325.1:0-5182 GCA_964021475.1 uncultured Desulfobacteraceae bacterium
ACGATTTTACATTCCGTATTGGGAATGGGAATCCCGATACTGCCCTGTTTTCGGTTGCCGTTCAAGGGGTTGATATGGGTGACAGGGGTTGATTCTGTCAGCCCGAATCCTTCCACAATGATAGATCCTGTTTTTTCCTGGAAATTGGTGATCACCTCAAGGGGCAATGGCGCACTGCCGGAAAAACATCCCTTGACGGATGTCAGGTCGGTGTGTGCCATGTCCGGGTGATCCAGCATCCCGATATACATGGTGGGGACCAGGGGGGCAAAGGTGACCTTGAATTTGCTGATGGCTTCAAGCAAGGGTTCCGGCTGGGGTTTGGGGACCAGCACATTGGCCCATCCCATGCGGATGGCAAAATTCATGGATACGGACATGCCAAATACATGGAAAATGGGAAGGGCACCCAGCATGACCTCGGCCCCTTTATCAAATCCGGGAAACCATGCTTCTATCTGCTGGATCTGGTGGGAGATATTCTGGTGAGTGAGCATGACTCCCTTGGATACGCCGGTGGTGCCTCCCGTATACTGATACATGGCCACATCGTCCATTTTGACATCGGCCTGGGTGTAATCGGGTTCATGTTTGGCAATGATATCCTTGAATTTATACACCTCTTTTGCCGGGCTGACATCGGCGGCCAGTCCCTTTTTTTTGGCAACCAGGGGGAAGAGCAATCGTTTGACAAAGGGTAGGTAATCACCGATGGAGGTGTAGACAATGGTTTTGATATTGGTTTTATCCCGGAGTTTCACCATGCGGTTGGCCAATAGATCAAGGGTGATTAAAAATTTTGAGTTTGAGTCTGTGAACTGGTGCTCAAGTTCCCTGTCCGAATAGAGCGGATTGTTCAGTACGACAATCCCACCGATTTTGAGAATCGCATAATAGGCCACGACACAGGGAATCACATTGGGAAGCAGGATGGCAACACTGTCGCCTTTTTGTATCCCAAAATGTTTGAGAGTGGCTGCAAATCGTGCCACCATTTCACTTAGTTCCGTGAAGGTCAGGGTATATCCCTGGAAAATCAGGGCCGGGTTATCAGGGAAATTTTTCGTGGATTCTTCAAGGTATTGGGGAATTAAGACATTTTTGAAATCAAGGTTTTCCTTAATGCCCGGTTCATAAGAATTCAACCAAACTTTTTTTGAATAAATGCTTTGTTCAGACAAGTCGATCTCCTTTGCTGCAGTTTATGATTAAAAGAGATAGTTCGTGATCTTGATATGAAGAAAACCTAGTTTCTGTCAAGGAAAAAATAAAAAATAAAAACATTGTTTATGCGTTTGAATTCAATTTTTTTATAATTTATGGGTTTAAGCTTAATTTGCCAATCAGGCCCCCCTTGAAATAGCCAGAGTGTTTATGATAGGTTGCCATCCATGAAAGTTATAAAAATTGGCGGTGGCTGCCTTAAGGGTGGCCAGGCTGCAAAGAAAATAGTTGATTTGATCGCCGAAAGGGGAAAGGGGGACATCTTTGTTCTTTCCGCTTTTTATGGGGTAACCGATATCCTGATTTCAGGCATTGAAAAAGCCCTTGAATCTGAATCCAATATCCCACTTATTATCAATGGCTTAAGGACCCGCCATAATCAGATCATCAAAATTTTGATCCAGGAAGAAACCCCCAAAAAACAATTGTCCAAGCAATTGGGGGAGGTGTATAAAAAACTGGAACGGTATTATTATGGTATTAATTTTACAAGGGAAGCCACCCCCCGAATGCAGGATATGATCGCCACCTTCGGGGAGCGGATTTCGGCAATTATCCTGGCAAAAACCCTTTTTGCCAAGGGATGTGACGCAAGCGTTGTTCTGCCCGAAACTTTGGGGATTATTTCCGATGGAAAATTTACCGATGCATCGGCCCTCATGAACCCGACACGCAAAAATATTGAAGCCTGGATGGACCTTTATATGGGGCCCCAAAAAATAATCTTTGTTCCCGGGTTTTACGGGGTTAGTGAACAAGGCGATATTACCACTTTTGGCCGGGGCGGGTCTGATTATTCAGCAGCGGTTGTGGCGGCGGCGGCAGGGGCATCCGTGCTTGAAATATGGAAGGACACCCAGGGGTTTATGACGGCAGACCCGGACAATATCCCCCAGTGTAAACTGATTCCAGAGCTTACCTATGAAGAGGCAGCAGAACTTTCCTACACAGGGGCAGGCATCCTGCATCCCCGGACCGTTGAGCCAGTGAGGCAGGTGGGAATCAATATCGCCATTAAAAATACCTATCATCCAGATGCCCCGGGGAGCCTGATTACCCAAACAGGCATCACCACCCCTACCATTGTAAAAAGTGTTTCCTACACAAATGATGTGGCCGTGTTGAAGATACATGCATCAGGGGTGGGGGCGCGGCATGGTGTTTTATCTCTTATCACTGAAAGTCTTGCCAAGGCCGGGATCAATATCAAATCCGTTGTTACTTCCCAGACCTGTATCAGCCTGTTATTATCCCGAAAGGATATTGAAAGGGGACATCAAAGTATTCAAAAAATCACCCCTTCTCCCTATCGGAAAACTGCGGTTATCTGTGACGTGGCTCTGGTGAGTATTGTGGGGGAAGGACTTCACCAAAATAGGGGGATTGCTGCTAAATGTTTTACAGCAGTTTCCGATGCAAACGTCAATATCGAGATGATTTCCTTTGGTACATCCAATGCGGCATTGTATTTTCTGGTGCAGGAAAAAAGCCTGGACAGAACAATCAAGGCGTTGCATTCCATTTTTTTCGATGGTTAAATTTTGCCGTTTAAGAAAGACAAGAGGCGTCCTTAACCCAGTAAAGAACTGCTATTCCTCTTTTTTGAAGAAACGCTCTGGCCGATAACCCATCCCAGCAAAAGAACGCCGACCCCTGCCAGGAACCATTTAATCATTCCGGTTCTGAACAGATGGGTGGTTTGTTTTTCCAGTTGATCAAGGGCATTGGCCAGCTGAACGTTTTGTTCTTCAAGTATTTTGTTCTTTTTTACAACTTCCAGAACATTCTGGGATTGCGCTTTCAGGGTGGCATAAAGGGTCTGGCTTTCCTTAAACTGACTTGAAAGGGCTTTGTTTTGATTTATTGCCGTTTTAAGATCGGTTGCCATGGCAACGGCCTTTTTCCCTTGATCGGATTCCTGGATTGCAAGTTGGGCTTTGAGTTGCGATAGCTCCTTGGCAAGGCTTTCAAGTTTGGCGGTAAGATTTGCCTTTTCTTGAGTTAATACGTCAATTAATTTGCTTTTGGGTAGTTCAAAGACAACAAACTGTTTGTCAACCCAGCCGGTTTCTCCGGATGTAAGCGCAACTTTATAATACCCGTTGTCTTCTTCCAGAATCGTTAGCGGGGTATCACTTTTCAGGGTTTGTATCACTTGAAAAGAGTTTCCAGGTCCTTGTCTGAATGTCAAAATAAGCATATCGGAAACATAGCCTGTTTGTGCCGGGCAATAGGTGGGAACGATCAAGAAAAAGATTACCAGCATCCATAAGCCTGTGAGGGGTTTTTTCATTTTTTTATTGCCTCTAAAATATTTTATATTCATTTTTGAATCCATTTTTGTTTATAATTTTTAGTTTCAATAGCAATCCTTGTGCTTTTTTACAATACTTGCACAATTAAAATCATAAAAAAAACTTGCCAAAGTGCGTGGAACAAGGGTATCAACAGATGATGAATTACACGACAATTAGGTTTTTATAACTATGAATGATACTTCCTATAAAAAATTATGTATCGCCAATATACTGAATGGTCTTACAGAGGGGCTTTCCAAGTATTCCAGGCCGACCCGGGTGGCATTGATTTTTGCTGCCCAGCCGGAAGATCCCGTGTCGATTCTGGATCCCCAGGGGTTGTTGCGGGGTCATGAGTCAAAGCTGGAAGATGTTTTTTTTGCAGATGTAACTCAATGGCGTCTCAAAATTAAAGAAACGATTTTATCTCAACCCCGGGGCCATTTTATCCAGGAAAATGATCTGGAGTTGTCCGGCCTGATCTCCTATGGGGGGAGTACCAATGAATTTTTTTACCAGAGGTGGTTTACCGAGCACCATCCGGATATGTGCTCCATTCACCCCACGGAACGCTGGCTGGAACAGGCGGCATGTCTGCTGGTCCATGACTATATCACCCGGAATGCGCCCATTAATTCTTCCGATTATGTTTTGAAAAATTATTCTCTCCAGGCCATTGCCGATCATGTTGTGGATGTATGGGATAAACACCTGGAAATTGACGACAAAATTCAAGTTCCGCCCATTTTGAATGATATATTGAATATTTCAAAAACAAGGGAGGAGGGGGCCTGGGCCAGGGGGGTTCTGTTTTTTACCGACCCCCGTAGAATTGAATCCTTATCCTTTTTGACAAAAATTCAAAAACACGAGCGTCCCATGGTTTCCAATGTGAAACACATCCGCAAATTATTGGTGGCGGTTGAAAAATCAAATCGGAAACTGGTCTCCGACGGCAAAACCATTATCGGAATTACCGACAGCCCGGTTCCAGAATCTGGTATTGCGGCTGAGTTCAAGGGAGATTATGGTTTTTTGCGAATGGGCAACGAAAATATTGCCTCTTTTTTTGATGGCAGCTTTCACTCCACCACCCGGGAGGCCAAAATGGTGGAACTGGAGGAGTTGCTGCTGGATTCAGACATGGAAACCCAAGTATCCGCCACCCTTTTCAGGGTAGTTTCCCATTTGGTTCACAAAGCTGGCCACGCTCGCCATGGCTGCACCCTGGTGATTGATATGAACAAGACCCCCCTTAGTTTGTCCGGACATGTACTGGACCCGCCCATCAGCCTTTTGGAACCCAAAAATATCGATTTGGTCTGTTCCCTGTTGCGGATAGACGGTGCAGTTCACCTGGCTTTTGATGCAAAAATTCACGGGTTTAGTTGTCTTTTGGACGGGAACACCGTTTCCTGGGAAAACATGGCCAGGGGGGCAAGGTACAACTCAGCACTAAGATTTTCAGCTGGTAACAGCCGCGTTATTGTGGTGGTGGTATCGGCTGACAGGCCTGTGTCCATTATTTATAATGGAATTGAAATAAACGCATTCAGAGAATGGCATCCGGTTTATAATCATACACCGGATCTTCTTTGTCTGGAAAAATATTTAAAAGGAGTTCTTTTATGACACACGATCACACCCATGACCATTCTGCC
>CAXHYW010000326.1:0-5164 GCA_964021475.1 uncultured Desulfobacteraceae bacterium
GAAAAATAGGATGTGTCAGGCCCAAAAGCGTTGTATCAACTTTTATCGTCACCCTGGATTCGATCTACTTAAATTCGATCCGCTTAGATTATAGCTACTTAGATTCGATCCAGGATACCAATACCCATGAAAAAAAGCATGGACAGATTAATGGCTAAAAAACAGGGGGCAAGGGAAGGTAAGTGCTGTTTCCAGCTCAGGAGACCCGTCATCAATAAAGGAAGGATCAGTCCGATCGCTCCCAGGGACATGGAAAGGCCAAAAGAATGTATCCAGCCCCTGAGCAGGAAAAGCAAAATTCCAAGACTGTAAAGGCTGGTCCATATCAGAACCTGGCCTTTGATCTCCTTTCGGGTAAAAACACGGGTAAAACAAGGATATGGGGAGGCTTCCAACTCTTTTGGACATTGTTTCAACAGGATAATAAAAAAATGGGGAATCTGCCACAACCCGAAAATAACCATGACAATGAGAATCCCGGTGAGGTCATGGACAGCCATTTCCCGGGGAACTGCCACCCAGCCCATGGCCGGGGGCAACATACCGCACAGGGTACCGGGCACAATCGCCACAAGTGTTCGTTTCTTCAAGGGGGTATAAAGCCCATTGTAGCAGAGCAGGGCCAAAAGGCCTAGTCCTGCTGCCTGCCCCCCCGGGAAACAAACAAAAAGCCCTGAAAGACCGATGAGAACCAAGATTGCGCCAATCCCCCCTGCAAATTGTGGGGTAATTTTCTTTTGTACCAGGCATCGATTCCGGGTCCGGGCAAACCTGCGATCAAACCTGCGATCCTGGATATGGTTGAAGATGGCAGATCCGGCTGTCAGCGCCAGGACAAAACCTCCCAAACCCAGGGAATCCATTGAGAATCGATTTTGTGACAACACATGGCCGAAAACGGCCGACAGGGCGATATACAGACTCAAATGAATTTTGGTCAGTTCAAAAAAAACCCCGACCCATGTCTGCTCCAATGGCAGAGCTGGATCTGAAACATATGCAGGATTACCACTCATCTTCTTCATTTATCCATTCATCATATTCTTCCTGGGAAACCACCCGTATCACCCCTACCATATCGGCATGACCCGTGCCACAAAATTCCGTACATTGGAAAAAATATTCCCCTTTTTCCTTTGCAATAAACCAGGCATAGGTGTCCAATCCTTTGACCGCATCCACCTTGACCCTGAAGGCCGGAATAAAAAGGCTGTGAATCACATCCAAAGAAGTGATATTCAACTTCACCGGTGTGTTTACCGGCACCACCATCTCGTTTTCCGTCTCCTTGTCATTTTCATAGATAAAAAGCCAGGAAAAGGACTGCCCCAGTACCTCAATCTCCAAGGCCCCTTCGGGAACATTTCTCAATCCGGTATAGGCCTGCCAGCCTGACATAAACATGGTTAGGGCAATGAAAGAGGGAATCGCTATCCAGGCGATCTCAAGCCATAGATTTCCCCGAATATCCGAAGGGACCGGGTGGATGCTTCTCCGGTAGCGGATGACAAAGAAAATCATCACGGCAGTGATGGCAAACAAAAAAACAAAGGAGAATCCGATAATAAAATAAAAGGACCGGTCCACCAACAAGACTGGATCTACGATATCCGTCATAATTTATACCTCACCTGAATGCAATGTCCCAGAATGTAAAGCTGATCATAATGGCCAGAAAAAACACGGTGGAAAGAAAGGAGAGGATCAACGCCCTGCCCTCAAATTTCAAATGCATGAAAATCATCAACACCAGACTGGCCTTGACCGACGCAATGCCTAAAGCCACCCAAACATTAAATTTACCCATATCAATAAAAGAGGCACCCACCGTAATCCCGGTTAAAATCAACAATGCCACGAGTACACTAAAAAGGGTACTATAGGCGAAAATATGATCATTTTTTTCCATGGTCACTCCCGGATATGCGCATTAAATAACCAGATAAAACAAAGGGAAAACAAAAATCCAGATCAAGTCCACCAAATGCCAATAAAGCCCGGCATTTTCCAACATCGCAAACCGATCGGCTGTCACCTTCCCGGCCAGGACAAACCCAAAGGCAACCGCCAGAAAGGTCATGCCGATGACAATGTGAAGTCCGTGGAGTCCTGTGATGACATAATAGAGACCAAAAAACAGGTTCTGTCCATCGGGCCCGTCCAGCAACCTTTCGGAATTGGGATAAATCCCGATGGCAATCTTGTGTCCCCATTCAAAATACTTGTTCACCAGAAAAATAGTCCCACAGCCAAGGGAGGCGCCAATGGCCCAGAGGGCAATTTTTCTCTGGCCTTTTTGCACGGCCGTGATGGACGCTGCTACGGCAAAACTGGAGATGAGCAGGATAACGGTATTCACCACCCCGAAAACCCGATTCAACTCCTTGCCTCCTTCAATGAAATCTTGGGTATATTTGCTAAAATAAACCGCATAGAGAACAAAAAGCCCACCAAACAGGATAATTTCGGTGTATAGAAAAAGCCACATCCCCATTTTTTTCCCGGCTTCATCTGTTTTCATGGATTCGCCCGTTTTCATGGATTCGCCCGTTTTCACGGGTTCCACCTTTTTTTCCGGATCTATCGCGTGAGAAGACATTCAGGCTCCCTTGGTTTTTTTGGCAAATTTTTTAATCACCCCGGAAAAATCGTATGGGTAATCCAGTACCTTGGGTTCGCTCTCAAAATTATGAAGGGGAGGAGGAGACGGGGTCATCCATTCCAGGGTCACCCCTCCCCAGGGATCGGCCGGGGCATTTCTTTCCTGTCTCAGGGACACCATCAAATTGGCCATCATCATAAAGATACCGATGATCATGAACAGGGCCCCGAAGCCCGCCAGAAAATTGCCGGTGGCATACTGGGGCAGATAATCATAATACCGCCTTGGCATGCCCTGCATCCCCAGGATAAACATGGGCACATAGTGAAAGATAAACCCGCCGGTCACAAGGATAGATGCAATATAGGCCCGCTTAAAATTGTACATCCGCCCGAACATTTTGGGCCACCAATAATGGAGGGCCGCAAAAAAAGCAAATCCGGTTCCCCCGAACATGGTAAAATGAAAATGAGACACCACAAAATGGGTATCATGGACATGGATATCTGTGCCCGCGGCTCCTACCACCAACCCTGTAAGTCCCCCCACGGAAAATAGATAGATAAAACACAGGGCTAAAAACAAAGGAGGGCTCATTTCAATGGACCCCTTGTAGAGGGTAGCCACCCATGAAAAGACCTTGATAGCCGAAGGGATGGCCACCACAAATGTCAACAGAGAAAACACAAAAACAGCCGTATCGCTCATGCCGCTGGTATACATGTGGTGGGCCCAGACAAGCGATCCTGCAATGGCAATGGCCATGGAAGAGACCACAATGGCCTTGTACCCGAAAATTGATTTTCTGGCAAAAACAGGAATGATCTCGGAGATCACCCCCATGCCCGGTAAAATCATGATATAGACTGCCGGATGGGAATACATCCAAAACAGATGCTGATACAAGATGGGATCCCCGCCCTTGGCTGGATCAAAAAGTCCCACATTAAAATACCGCTCCACCATCACCAACACCAGGGTGATCGAGACAATGGGGGTTGCCAGCAACTGCACCCAGGATGTGGCGTAGAGACTCCAGGTAAACAAAGGGATTTGCATCCAGCTCATTTTGGGGTGACGCATCCTGTGGATGGTGGTGATAAAGTTCAAGCCCGTCAGCATGGAGGCAAACCCCAGAACAAAGGCGGCAAACACTGCCGTGGAAACATTGGTATTGGTGGAAATGGAAAAAGGCACATAAAAGGTCCAGCCGGTATCCGGGAATCCGTCTGAAAAAAGGGAAAGGATGGCGATGACCCCGCCCAGCATGTACAAATACCAGGACAACAGGTTCAGCTTGGGGAAAAACACATCATCGGTGCCAATCTGCATGGGCAGGAAAAAATTGCCAAACACCGCCGGCAGGGCGGGAATGATGAACAAAAAAATCATGATCACCCCGTGGAGGGTAAAGGCAGAGTTGTACAATTGGGCACCCATAATGGTTTCACCGGGGAACATGAGTTCCAACCGAATGAGTCCGCCCAGGAGAACGGCCAGAAGAAACCAGAACACAATGGCAAACAGATACATCAATCCGATGCGTTTATGGTCCGTGGTTAACAGCCAGGACCCAATGCCCTTATACCGAGCCGGTGAAGGGGTTTCAAAAAATGATCTCTGTTCCATTGCAACCTCACATTAGGGTTCCTAGGGGATAACAATCAGCATGAAAAGAAGAGGATACCGGGCATTAACAGATCACTGCCCGAAGGTTGTTTTTCTCCGGCTCCGTTTTGACGGGTAAACAAGAAACAGGACAAACCCCACCAGCAGAATCAGGATCGCGGTTCCTGTGATCCGAAACATTTTAAACACATAGGTTTTGTTCTCCGGATCATAGTCAAAACAAAAAGAGAGCACCCCTCTTTTGATGGAAATACCGGGCTCGCCTTCCACGGCTTCACTCAGGGCCATTCCCACATCAAATGGCAGAAAGGAAGGCCCGTAAAGATACCGGATAATTTTCCCATCCTTTGCCAGCACCACCATGGCACTGGGGTGGATATAAAAATGTTCTTTCTTTTTAATAAAATAATACCCCAGAGAATCGGTAAGTTTTCGGATATTTTCATTGTCCGAGGTCAGGTAGTACCAATTTTTCAAGGGAAATTTGCGTTTGAGCAAATTGGCATAGTTTCTCTTGGATGTTTTGGCGTGACCCGCATCTTCATCATCGGCAAAACTCATCGTAATGATATTAAATTCGGTGCCCGGGGTCTGACCCACAAGATTTAATATATTGGCAAGTTCTGCCTGGAGGAAATTACACACCGAGGTGCACATAAAATAGACGGGCAGCAGAAGGACCGGTTTATCAAAAATAGTTTTAAGATCAATTGGTTGGTTGTTTTCATCCACAAAGGAGGCGCTAAAATCGATGAACTTACCCAATTGTTCTTCCAGTTTCACCTGTTCGGCCAGGGCGGGTTCTTCCTTTTGGGCTGCTATGACCATGCTTTCATGACTCATGGTTTCATGATTCATGATTTCAGGAGTCGTCTTCATGGCAGCTGGGTCCTGGTCTTTCATATGATCATCCACGGAATCTTTCATAACATG
>CAXHYW010000327.1:0-5150 GCA_964021475.1 uncultured Desulfobacteraceae bacterium
TTGACAATGATCCTGTCTGTATTCTGTTTCTGTCTCCGGCCTAAACGGTTGACACAAATTAAATAAAATAATATTTGTATGTACAACACAAGACAAGATAATGTAATACCGTGCAACACAAAGTAATCAAAACAAAGGATGAACATGGAAACGCCCAAACAAAATTTTCTGGATACATGTCTGTTTTTTAACACCAATGTATTTTCCAGGCAATTGCTCAAGCTGGCTGAAGCACAATTTTCGCCACTGAAATTATCGCCTGCCCATGCGTCTCTCTTATTACTGGTTTTTGATGCCCCGGGAATCGGTCCCAAAGAATTAAGCCGTCTGTTGCAGTTAACCCCCTCCACCATTACCCGCTTTATTGATTCCCTGGTTAAAAATAAGCTGGTACGGCGCAAGTCCCAGGGGAAGTCAGTTTGTGTTTTTCCAACTGAAAAGAGCAAGGATATGCAGTCATCCATTGCATTGGCCTATAAAAATCTGTATTTACGCTATTCAAAGGTTTTGGGTGCAACTAACGCCATGGATCTTTCCAATCGGATTGCCCTGGCCAATGAACAGGTAATGAAAGCCCTAAAAGATCAGGAATACGATGAAACGTTGTTTTAAGCTGATAATTGAATATGATGGAACCCAGTTTTTAGGGTGGCAACGACAAAAAGAGCCCCCCACGATACAAGGGGAGTTGGAATCATCCTTAAGCCACATTTTGAATCAGAAAATTCATATCCGGGGTTCCGGACGAACCGATGCAGGTGTTCATGCCTTGGGGCAGGTAGCCCATTTCCATGCAAATACCCAAATGGACCCCCTGGTCTTAAAAAAAGGGGTGAATTCTTTGGTGAAATCGGCCATTGTCGTCCGGGAATGCTGTGTGGTGGACGAAACATTTCATGCTCAATACCAGGCAAAATCCAAGGAATACAACTACTATATCTTAAATAGATCCGATCCTTGTGCCATTGGTGCCGCCTATCTATGGCAGGTGAAAAAGCCTTTGGACCTTATCGCCATGAACCAATGTTGTGACATAATTACGGGGATTTGTGACTTTAAATCCTTTGAAAACACAGGCAGTCCAAAGAGATCCTCCATACGGGAAGTCTACTTTGCGGTTGTGGAAACCTTTAAAAAAGTAGAAACCTTAGAAAAACTGGAAAGCTTCGAAAAAGTGGAACCCCCTATAATAACAGGACCACTTGAAAAGGATCTGATTATTTTTAAAATATCAGCCTCTGGATTTTTAAAAAATATGGTACGCAATCTTATGGGAACATTGGTGGATGTAGGGCTGCATAAAATCAATCCAACGGAATTTAAGCAGATTTTAATGGCAAGGGACCGAAGCCTTGCCAGCCGAACAGCCCCGGCAAAGGGGCTATTTTTAAAACAGGTGAATTATGAATGATTTTCTTTTACAGTGATTATTTTTAGTGATCTTTATTTTAGTGACCTTTATTCTGGATCCCGGATTCTTTTAACATGATCATTGTAATGGGAAATAATATCGCGTCTGTAGATCAAACCAAGGAAAGCCCCATGATCTTTTTCATTCACAACGGGCAAGGCATCAATATTTTTCTGGGTTAGTTTTAATAGAACTGTGTTGAGGTCTTCGGAAGGGCTGGTGATAATGATGTCAGAAATCATGATATCCTTCATAACCACGAGGTCTTCGAGATGACTTGTAAAGATCACTTCCCGGATATCCGTGGATGAAAAAATTCCTGAAAAATTCCCCTGCCCGTTCATGACAGGAAAATAATGCTGTTTGGTGGTTTGGAAGATTTTTTTGAATTCACTAAAGGGCATGTCTTCATTGACACACCTTACATCCTTGATCAGGGATGTTAAATCTTCCACCTTCATGGTCTGGAGAATGTCCATCATGAACTCCCCGGCATGGGCCGGGGAATCAACTCTTGATTTGACCTGGTTTTCAAAAATGGTCCAGCGCTTTGCCAGCAGATAACAAAGAGAACACACCAGCAGGCTTGGCAGCAGCAGATGATAGGAGTTGGTCATCTCGCTGACAAAAATAATGGTGGAGATCGGGGTGTTGGAGACGGCTGTGAAAAATCCGGCCATGCCCACGATGACAAAGGAACCCGGATGGGTGACAATGGTGGGAATGAGCATATGAAAAATTTTGCCCACAACCCCCCCCATGGCACCGCCGATAACGATGGAAGGACCGAAAACCCCGCCGCTGCCGCCGGACCCGATGGAAAAAGAAGTGGTGAATATTTTGCCAAGGGCAAGGGCAATCAGGGTGGGAATGGCCACTTTATTAAAGATAGCGTCCTGGGCAATCCCATACCCGAATGCCAGGGTATAGGGCAGGAAAAACCCTATAATGCCGGTTAAAAGGCCGCCAATTGCAGGCTTAATGTGGTTGGGAACCTTTAGTTTTTTAAATAGATCAATCACCCCATAAAAGACTTTTACATACAGGGCACCAGTCACCACCAGGACGCCGGCAAGCACGATATAAGGGCCCAACTCCAGGGGGTTCTGGAATTTAAAACCGGGTGAATCAAACAAAGACCCCCAGCCAAAGGCCAAACAAAACAGGCAATAGGCGACAACAGAAGAAATTCCCGCTGGAATGATGACTTCAGATTCGAAATCAGGATCCCGGTAAAGAACTTCAGCAGCAAACAAAGCGCCTGCCAGGGGGGCACGAAAGATACTGCCTACACCGGCACCAATGCCAGCTGCCATCATGATGCGGCGCTCCCGTTCCGATAATTTTAATTTGGTGGCCAGAAAAGAACCAAATCCGGCACCGATTTGGGCGATTGGCCCTTCCCTGCCCCCGGATCCCCCCGTGGTCAGGGTGAGGGTGGAGGCAATGGTTTTGATAAAGGGAATCCTGCTTCTGATATGCCCGCCTTTATGATGATAGGCGTCAATGGCGGCGTCGGTACCGTGGCCCTCAGCTTCCGGGGCAAAGGTATAAACCAGCCATCCGGACACAAGACCGCCAGCAGCAGGTAAAATTAGTAATATCCAGCGGTTAAACGGGGTCGTGGTCTGGGGTAACAATAAATGTTCGCCGGCAGGGGCACTGGGTCGATATCCTGCCATTAAATCCAGAAAATAATGCATGCCAAGGCCGCACAAATAATGGAAGAGAATGGCGCCGCACCCGGCGATGATTCCTATGAGGACAAAATAAAAAAGCCATTTTCCTGCAACCGCAATTTCAGTTGCCTTTGCACGCTTACCCATGGTCATGTTTAACCTTTTCGGAGGTCGTTAATACCGTTTAGAATGATATCAAACAGGATTTGAACATCTTTTTCTTCCAGGCATGAAAAGGCCACCCGGATATTTTTTTCACCAATGGAAATAAGCCCTGTGCCATAGTTGTCCAGCAAATGGAGTCGCAATTGTTCTGCATTGACATCTTTTAGACGGATACACATGAAATAGCCTGAATTGAATGGATACACTTCAAACCCATCGGCATATTTCGGATCTTTTAAAACCTGCTTCATTTTCATGGCCCGACGTTTCAACAGATCAAACTTTTCCAGTTTTAAGGCATCATAGTTGTCATCACACATGGACTTGAGCAAAATGGTCTGGCCCAGGTGGGAAGAGTTGGAGATATTACCCCGGATACATCCAGCGGTCTTTTTTTCCAATGCCTCAAGTACCGGTTCAATCTTCTTACCGGCAATCCCATAGGTAACAAAGCCAATCCGAAATCCCCAGACATAATCTTCTTTGGTTGCACCATCCAGTTTTATGGCCAAAAGCCGTTTATCTTTACCGGCAATTTTAGCAAACAGGGATTCTTTACTGGTTTCTTCTTCAAAGAAAAGGCCGAAATAGGCGTCATCACAGGCAGCCACAACATTGGTCCCCTTTTGGGCAATATCAATGAGAATCTGGGCCACCCGTTGGGCCTCTGATTTGCTCAAGGTGTAGCCGCTGGGATTATGGGGGAAATTTAATACGGTAATAATTTTATCATTTTCTGCCGCCTGCTGACGAATAACCGATTCAAAGGAATCGATGTTAAATTTTGTTAATGCGTCATCATAGGCTTTGTAATGAACGATTTTAGCACTATTGCGGACACAAAAAGTCATATTGTAATTGCCCCACATCATGTCGGGCAATACAATGACATCCCCCTTGTCCACCCAAACATCGGATAAGACACTGACCCCGTGGGTGATGCCCGAGGTAACAACCGGAAGACTGATGGGTTGGCCCACAAGAGAAGGGTTTTTCGTGTATAAGTTTTTTTTCCATTTTTCCCTCAGGGCCGAAATTCCAAAGGACGGTGCATAGGGCAGATACTCATCCGGTTCAATCCCTTTTATGTATTTTGTAATGGAAGACAGGCTTAAAACAGAGTTTCCTTCTTTGGCAATACCGATGGTTGCATTGATTTTATCGGCTTTTACCTTGGCCTCAGCACTCTGGCTTAAAATTCCCTTCGGAAAATACAATGCTTTTCCCATATCTGACAGCATGTCATAGATATGGGGATTTGATTCTATAATCGTCTTATTGAGTTCATCTGCAAGGTGGTTCATGATTTATTCTTTTCTCTTAGGATAATTATCTGATATCAAAAAAATGGTGAAACAGCCAAAACGAAAGCATATCCGTAAAAAAACAAAAACTCTGCAGCTTTACATCAGCAAAACCACAGAGTTTATATAAACGACAATCTAATATAAAATTATCTTCTCTTGGATGCCTTGATTGGGTTGATCTTCTGTTTCTTGGCAGCAGCAGCGGCTTTTACATGGGTTGCAAGGTTGCAATTTCCGTTTTTCCACTTGAGTGACGGATCCGGTGCTGCGGTACAGTAATTTCCTGTCTTATACTCAGACATTCTCTGGCATCCTTGGCATTCATCTATGATCGCAAGGCAATGGCCTTCATTATATCCGCAACCCTTGGCGGTCATCAATACACAATCCTCACCTTCTCTTACTGTAGTACAAATCATAATAAAAAATCCTGTTATTTGTAAATTTATAAAATCAAAGATATCAAAGCGTTTCCTTGATATCGTATTTATCATTTTTTCTTGAATATTTTTCCTTGAATTCAAGGGCTATAAACCTTGAACAAGTATCATATGATAATGATTGTGTCAAATACTGTTTTATTATAGC
>CAXHYW010000328.1:0-5135 GCA_964021475.1 uncultured Desulfobacteraceae bacterium
AACTCAAAGGGGTTGTTAAGGCCAGTGTCATCTCTGCAACAGAGCTATCCTCTGACGCCATAGAGAAAATTAAGGAAGCTTTGTCTAAAAAAGCGGGAAAAACGATTGTTCTGAATGTTGAGCAGGATCCAAGCCTTATTGGCGGAGTGATAACAAAAATCGGTGATCTTGTTCTGGATGGCAGCGTGAAAACTCAGCTGATTAATATGCGGGAAACATTAAAAAAAGGTGAGAGTGTCTAATGGAAATTAAAGCGGAAGAAATAAGCCAGATAATAAAAGATCAGATTAAAGGCTTTGATGCAGAAGTTGATCTGAGCGAAACAGGTGTTGTTCTCTCTGCGGGTGATGGTATTGCCCGTGTGTACGGCTTGGAAAAAGTAAAAGCTATGGAGCTGGTTGAATTCCCCGGTGGAATTTTGGGTCTTGCTTTGAACCTTGAGTCAGACAATGTTGGTGTTGCCATCCTAGGTGATGATAAGGTCATCAAAGAGGGCGATGTGGTAAAAAGAACTGATCGCATTGCATCTGTTCCCGTTGGAGAGGCTCTGTTGGGACGTGTTGTAACCACAACAGGTGAACCTGTGGACGGCAAAGGCCCGATCAATTCAGATATATACATGAACATGGAGTTGATTGCCCCCGGTGTTATTGACAGGAAAGGTGTTCACGAACCTTGTTACACAGGTTCCAAAGCAATTGACGGCATGACCCCGGTTGGTCGTGGCCAGCGTGAATTGATCATTGGCGATCGCCAGATTGGTAAAACTGCCGTTGCCGTTGATGCCATTATTGCTCAGAAAGATAGCGGCATCAAATGTGTCTATGTTGCCTGTGGTCAGAAAAAATCAACAGTTGCCCAGGTAGTTGCTGCTCTTGAAGAGCATGGCGCCATGGAATACACCACGGTTGTTGTGGCATCTGCTTCTGAGTCTGCTGCCATGCAGTACCTGGCTCCCTATGCTGGCTGTGCCATGGCCGAGTATTTCAGAGATAAGGGTGAGCATTCTCTGATTGTTTACGATGATCTTTCAAAACAGGCTGTTGCTTATCGTCAGGTATCTCTGCTTCTTAGGCGTCCGCCAGGACGTGAGGCTTTCCCTGGTGATATTTTTTACAACCATTCCCGGTTGCTTGAAAGATCAGCCAAGCTTTCCGATGAGAAAGGTGCCGGTTCCATGACTGCCCTTCCCATCATTGAAACCCAGGAAGGGGACGTGTCGGCCTTTATCCCCACAAACGTTATCTCCATCACCGATGGTCAGATCTTTCTGGACAAGGATCTTTTCTTTTCCGGTATCAGGCCTGCTATTGATGTTGGACTTTCCGTATCAAGAGTGGGTGGGGCAGCCCAGGTAAAAGCCATGAAACAAGTGGCAGGTACATTGAGGCTTGATCTGGCTCAGTTCCGTGAATTGGAAGCCTTTGCCGCATTTGGGTCTGATCTTGATGCTGCGACTCAAAAACAGCTGACCCGTGGTGAACGCCTTGTTGAACTTTTGAAACAACCTCAGTTCAAACCGCTTCCCATGGAAAAAATGGTAACTGCGCTTTATGCCGGAACCAAGGGTTATATTGATAAATACCCCAGAGAAGCGGTTGCAAAATATGAAGAGGGTCTTTACCCCTTTGTTGAAAATCGTTTTCCTGAGGTTTTTGCAGGCTTGAAAGAAAAACAAGAGATTACTGCGGAGATCGAAGGCAAATTGAAACAATGCCTTGAAGCCTATGACGAAGAATTCAAGGATACCATTTAGGGTTGTTTTTGGATTTTATGGTGAAAATTTTCATTAAAATTAGGCGTAAAGGTGAGATCATATGGCAACATTAAAAGAAGTAAAATCGAAAATAGTCAGTGTAAAAAAGACTAGACAGATTACCTCTGCCATGAAGATGGTCGCCACTTCAAGATTGCGCGGGTCCCAGCTGAGAATGGAAGCATTTGAACCCTATGCTTCCAAGTTTGCTGAAGTTTTGGGAAGCATTGCCGGTAAATCCGGTGAGGATGCAAGTCCCTTGCTTGTCCCCCGTGAAGAAGTCAAAAAAGTGGCCGTAATTCTCTGTACATCTGACAGAGGACTTTGTGGCGGTTTTAACAATAGTTTGATTGCTAAAGCTGGAAAATTAATCGAAACCGAGCTTGCAGGCAAGGATGTCTCTATTATCTGTTTTGGTAAAAGAGGAAGAGACTGGGCAAAGAAAAGCCCCAATCCCATTGAAGATGAATATTTAGGTGTGGTTGGTGGAAATGTTGCCTTCTCAGTGGCATCCACATCGGGACAAAAAATGATAGACAGTTTCCTTGACGGAGCTGTTGATGAAGTATATCTGATTTATTCCCAGTTTGAAAACATGGCAAAACAGATTCCCACTCTCAAACAGATCCTTCCCATCCCTTCTCTTGCAGATGTGGCAGGGGAGGCAGAAGAAGCTAACGCAGAGGGAGAGTTTCTTCCCGAACATATCTGTGAACCGTCTTCCGATGCCCTGTTGAGTGAGATGCTGCCAAAGAATATTTTTATTCAGATATATGATGCGCTGCTCCAGACGTCCACCAGTGAACATGCTGCTCGAATGAGAGCCATGGAAAATGCAACCAAGGCATGTGAAGATATGGTGAACGAACTCCAGACAATATACAACAAAACAAGGCAGTCGGGTATTACCTCCGATCTTATGGATATTGTTGGCGGTGCAGAGGCACTTAAGGGATAGATAAAGATTATACTTAATTGGTAAAACAGCTTTTAAGGAGAAAAAAATGGCTGAAAATATAGGTAAAATAACACAGGTTCTAGGTGCTGTTATTGATGTTGAATTTGAGCCCGGAAACCTTCCTCCGGTCTTAACCGCTTTGGCAATTACAAATCCTGCCATCGGCGACATGGAAGACAATCTTATTGTCGAAGTGGCCCAGCATTTGGGTGACAATGTGGTTAGATGTATTGGTATGGATGTAACAGACGGTCTCCAGAGGGGAATGGCGGTTAAAGATACCGGCTCTCCCATTATGATGCCCGTTGGTGAAGCGTCTCTGGGACGGGTTCTCAATGTTGTGGGTCGTCCCGTTGATGGTCTGGGCCCGATTTCCCAGGACAAGATGCTTCCCATCCATAGGCATGCTCCTGCATTCACTGAACAAGATACCTCTGTAAGGGTTCTTGAAACCGGCGTTAAGGTAATCGATCTTCTGGTTCCCTTTCCCCGTGGTGGTAAAATGGGCATGTTCGGTGGTGCAGGTGTTGGTAAAACAGTTATCATGATGGAAATGGTTAACAATATTGCCATGCAGCATGGTGGTATTTCCGTATTTGGCGGCGTTGGCGAGAGAACTCGTGAAGGAAATGATCTTTATCACGAGATGAAAGACTCCGGCGTTCTTCCCAAGTGTGCCCTGGTTTACGGACAGATGACAGAACCTCCCGGAGCACGTGCTCGGGTTGCGCTATCGGCTCTGACCTGTGCTGAGTATTTCCGTGATGAAGAAGGTCAGGATGTACTTCTTTTTATTGATAATATCTTCCGCTTCACCCAGGCCGGTGCAGAAGTATCTGCAACACTTGGTCGTATGCCTTCTGCTGTTGGGTATCAGCCCACTTTGGCCGTTGACATGGGGGAGCTTCAGGAACGTATTACATCAACTGATAAGGGTTCCATCACAGCGGTTCAGTGCGTTTACGTACCTGCCGATGATTTGACGGATCCGGCCCCTGCTACAACATTTGCCCATCTGGATGGAACCGTTGTTCTTTCCCGCCAGATTGCAGAGCTTGGTATCTATCCTGCGGTGGATCCCCTGGATTCATCTTCCAGAATTTTGGATGCAGCCTACATTGGAGAAGAGCATTACAATGTAGCCCGTGTGGTTCAGCAGACTCTGCAAAAATATAAAGAACTCCAGGACATCATTGCAATCTTAGGTATGGACGAGTTGTCTGACGAAGATAAGATTACGGTTCAGCGCGCCAGAAAACTCCAGAAATTTTTGTCCCAGCCTTTCCATGTGGCAGAAACATTTACCGGTATGTCGGGTAAATTTGTAAAGGTTGAAGATACGGTAAGATCATTTAAAGAAATCATTGATGGAAAACATGATGATCTGCCAGAAAGTGCTTTCTATATGGTCGGTTCTATTGAAGAAGCCATTGAAAAGGCTAAATCCGCTTAAGCTGGAGGGATATCATGGCTGAAAAACTATTTCTTGAAGTAGTTACACCACAAAAAGCAATTGTCAGCGAAGATGTTGAAATTGTTGTGGCGCCAGGGTCAGATGGTGAATTTGGTGCGCTCAAAGGGCACACCACCTTCCTGACATCCTTGAAAATGGGTACGCTCCGATATAAAGACGCAAATGGTAAAGAGAGGCTTCTTTTTATCAACGGCGGCTTTGCAGAAGTGCTACCCAACAAGGTAACCATCCTGGCAGAATCTGCTGAACGTCAGGAGAATATAGATGTTGCAAGGGCCCAAAAAGCAAAGGAACGGGCTGAGCAACGCCTGTCTGCCAAAACTTCAGACCTTGATCTTGTAAGAGCTGAAGTTGCTTTAAGACGAGCTATCGATCGAATTAGAATTGCAGGTATCAAGTAAGTATGTAAATTTTAAGACGGTAACTTGCAAATGATCTGCCTGACAAACACATGATGATAGATTACATGATGGTAGATGATGAAAAATAAGGGGGGTGCTTTTTTTGAATAGAAGCATTCCCCTTTTTTAATAAACAGGACAAACCAATACCATGGAGATGCAAATTATTGAACCACAAATCCTGGAAAATCTACAAGAGGATTTGGCTATTGTTATTTTAGCTGCTGGCAAGGGAAGCCGAATGAAGTCTGATATTCCCAAGGTACTTCATAAGGTGGCCGGTAAAAGTATGGTGGTGCATGTAATAGAGGCGGCAAGATTTTTGACACAGAATAATATTTTTCTGGTAGTGGGGCATCAGGCGAAGCTTGTGGAGACCGAGGTTTCTTCTCGTTTTTCAGTTAACTATGTGAACCAACCATCATTGTTGGGTACAGGGGACGCACTTAAGCAGGTTTTGCCCCATCTGCCTCCAGCGGTAAAACAGGTGCTGGTGCTTTGTGGGGATGTCCCCTTGATACAGGCTGCTACATTAACTTCGGTTTT
>CAXHYW010000329.1:0-5129 GCA_964021475.1 uncultured Desulfobacteraceae bacterium
TGGAATCCACGGAAGAGCAGTTAAAGAAAAGCGCCCTCCAGAGCATTGGTTCCATTCGCTACGGTAAAGACAATAGCGGATACTTTTTTATCTATGATTCCAAGGGGGTCAGCATTTTGATGCCTCCCAAGCCAGAACGTGAGGGGAAAAATTTCTGGGATTTGAAAGATAAAAAAGGGAATTTTTTGATCCAGGATATGATCAAAGCCGGAGACTCCAGTCCGGAAGGGGGCTTTTTTGAATATTTTTTCCCCAAACCCGGATCTGACGAAGCATTGGGCAAAACCTCTTTTTCCCGGAAACTTTCGGACTGGGACTGGTATATCGGTACCGGTGTCTACACCGATGACATTGATGCTGTGGTGGCAGAGCAGAGTCGCATGGTTCAGGAGAGTATTTCCAAATCCATGATTAAAATTGTTTCCATTCTTGCGGTGATTGTGGCCCTTTCACTATTGCTTTCCTATTTTGTCATTGCCAAGGGAGTGGTGGGGCCCCTTCGAAGCATGATTGAAATGCTCAAAGAGATTGCCGAGGGAAAAGGGGATCTGACCCGGCGGATCGAGGATAAATCAAGAGATGAAACCCAGGAATTGGCCACCTATTTTAATAAATTTATAGAAAATATTCAATCCATGATCAGCAGTATCAAATCAGATACAGTGGTGCTCACAAATTCTTCCACAGATCTGGTTGGCATTTCCGATCAGATGAATTCAGCCGCAGAAGATACCTCGGGAAGAGCAGATTCGGTGGCTGCCGCATCCGAGGAAATGTCTGCCAACATGACCTCCATGGCAGCGGCCATGGAAGAGGCCGCAACCAACATCAATATGGTCTCTTCAGCAGCCGAGGAGATGACATCCACTATCAACGAGATTGCACAGAATGCGGAACAGGCCAGAAGCATTACAATGGATGCCGTTGGCCAGGCCGAACATGCCACCAGTCAGGTGGATGAACTGGGGGTCTCGGCCAAGGAAATTTTTACGGTGGTGGAAACCATTACCGATATTTCCTCCCAGGTCAATTTGCTGGCGTTGAATGCCACCATAGAAGCAGCCCGGGCCGGGGAAGCCGGTAAGGGGTTTGCGGTTGTGGCCAATGAAATTAAGGATCTGGCCAACCAGACCGCCCAGGCATCCCATGCCATCAAAGAGCGGGTATCCGGTATTCAAACCTCCACCGAAGGGACCATTAAAGAGATTTCCAACATCACCCGGGTGGTGACACAGATCAATGAAATTGTGGCAACCATTGCCACTGCCGTTGAAGAACAGTCGGCCACCACAAAGGAAATTGCCGAAAATGTATCCCAGGCGTCCCTGGGGATCAGTGAGGTTAATGAAAATATCGCCCAGGGGTCGGTGGCCTCCCAGGGGGTTTCCCAGGAGATCGCTGAAGTTACCCAGTCTTCAGGCCAGATGGCGGACTCCAGTTCCCAGGTGAAGGGGAAAGCCAATGATTTGTCCGGGCTTGCCAAAACGCTTTCCGAGATGTTGGGTAGATTCAAGGTGTGAGTGGACTTGCAAGCGTATGGAACAATATCCCAGTCGCGCCGGTCTGGGCGCGACTGGGATATTGCTAAAGACAAAGCTAAAGCCAAATTTAATCAGCAGTTGTACATGGTCTCGATGTCATCTTTATAGTTTTTAAAGATGATATTTTTTTTCAACTTGAACGTCGGGGTCATCATGGCATTTTCAATGGTAAATTCAGGGACAATGGTCACTTTTTTAATGGTTTCAAAGGAGGGCAGTTCCTTGTTTTTGTTTTTTATTTCCGAGTCGATGATGGCTTTAATGTCCAGGTGGGCAAGAAGATCTGTATCGGTTTCATAGGCAATCTGATTTTCCCTGGCATAGGTTTTGATATTTTCCTCATCCAGGGTGACCACGGCGGAAAGAAATTTTCGTTTGTCGCCCACCACACAGACTTGGCTGATATATTTGGAGGTTGTCATAATCCCTTCAATGCGGGAGGGGGCAATGTTTTTTCCGCCAGCAGTAATGATGATATCTTTTTTCCGGTCCGTGATTTTCAAAACATTGTTTTTATCTATTTCTCCGATATCACCGGTCTTGAGCCAGCCGTCTGATGTAAATGTTTCAATGGTTTCATCGGGCATTTTATAATATTCTTTCATTACATTTCGTCCGGACAAGAGTACCTCTCCATCCTCACCGAGTTTATGGGACAGGCCCACGCCCGGAGCCCCCACCACGCCGAAATTGTATTGGTTCGGTCGGTTGACATTGGAAAAGGAGGTATTTTCCGTCATTCCGAGTCCTTCCAGGATCAACAGGCCGGCGGCATGGAAAAATCGGGCAATATCAGGATTCAAGGGCGCAGCACCACTGATACACCATTTGACATTTCCTCCCAGGGCCTTGTGGATTTTTGAAAAGACCAGTTTGGTTGCCAATTTATACTTCAACCCCAGGCCAAATGGAATCGGTTGGCCGGCCAATTTGCAGTTACTGACCTGGGAACCTATGTGACAGGCCCAGTTGAATATTTTTTCAGCGGCCCCCCCCTTAGCTTCCGCACCACTGATGATTTTGGTATGGATTTTTTCAAACACCCTGGGCACACTGACAAACCAGTGGGGGGTGGCCAAAGCGAAATCCTCCAACAGAGAATCGATGCTCCGGGCAAAGGTGGTCCGGTTTCCGGTTCTTATGGCGGTATAGCAACTTGTTCTGGCAAAAACATGGGCCAGGGGAAGAAATACAAACATCTCTTCACCATCCTTGAATTCTCCGCTTTGATAAACGGACTGACAGGTATAGGTGAGATTGTCATGGGTCAGGACCACGCCCTTTGGCACCCCTGTGGTACCGGAAGTGTATACGAGTCCAGCGGTATCCTTGGCCGTTACCTGGCCAGTTCTTTCTTGAAAGGCCCCATCGTCAATCTTCTTTCCAAGGGCTAAAAACTGGTCATAGGTTATGACCCAGTCGTCCTCGGCGGCTGGCTCCCCATTAAATAGGATCACCTTACGAATGTTTGGGATATCCTGTTTGATTTTAAGTAATTTGTCCAATTGGGTTTGGTCTTCGGCAAAGACAAGCACTCCATCGGAATGGTTGATGATATATTCACAATCAGGGGCTAGGTTGGACTGATAAATGCCAACGGTTCCCACGCCAATGCTCATGTTGGCGATATCGGTCAAAACCCATTTGTAGCAGGTATAACTTAAGATATTGATCTTATCACCTCGTTCAACGCCCAGGGCAATAAGGCTTTTTGACACTGATTTGGCCTGGTCATAAAATTCTTGCCATGTGACACAGGTGGCAGCGGCCTTCTCATCAAACCACCGATATGCCGATGCATTGGCATAATTGTCAACGGTCTCGCAGAGCATTTGATGAAAATTGGTATAATCCTTAAACTGCATAGATCCTCCTAATTGTTAACTGCTGATATATGATTCCATTCCAAATGGATTAACTGACTATAAATTTTTCAACCATTGCCTGCAATTGGGTGGATAACCCGGACAAATCCTCAGCTTTCTCTTTTACTAATAAACTATTGGATGCCACCTGTGTTGAAGAACCGCTGACTTCCTCTATCTCTCCTGTTATCTCCGTCACGGTAAGAGAACTGCCAGCCACCGTGGTATTCACTTCGGTTACCCCCTGGGCAATTTGTTCGATATTTCCAGATATCTCCCGGGTAACTGCGGATTGTTCTTCCACTGCGGTTGCAATGGTGGCAACTATCTCATTGATGGTCTCAATGACTTTGGAAACCTGTGATATTTCTTTTATGGTGGTTTTGGCGGTTGTCTGGACATCGGAGATCTGCTGCTTGATATCAGATGTGGCATTGGCTGTCTGGCTGGCAAGATCCTTGATTTCATTGGCGACCACGGCAAACCCTTTGCCCGCTTCCCCGGCCCTGGCAGCCTCAATGGTGGCATTTAATGCCAAAAGATTGGTTTGATCACTGATATCTGTGATTGTTTCCGTGATCCGGCCTATTTGCCGGGCCGCATTGTCAAGGGCCATCATCTTATCAGAAGCGCTTTTCGCCTGGGTTACGGCATCGGAAGAGACACCTCTGGCTTGTTCTGCATGTTTGGCAATTTCATCAATGGTTGCGGTCATCTCCTCACTGGATGCACTGACAAGATTTATATTGGTGGTTGATTCTTCCATGGCTGCGGCCATGGAAGACATATTCTGATTCATCGTCTCGGCAGAATCTGTCACTTTTCCGGATTTGTCCGATGTCTGGGTGGCAAGGGCGGAGAGTTGATCTGAAATATCGAAAAGGCCGCTTGAAGAATTCCCTAGCTGGTTAATTCCGGATTTCATATTCCCGATCATGGTGGACAGGGAGATGGTCATGTCATTCATGGCGGTGGTCATCATTCCCAACTCATCCTGGTTTTTAATATTAAGGGAAAGGGTCAAATTCCCCTTTGCCATTTCTTCTGCAAAATGGACCGTCTTTTTTAAGGGAAGCGTGATACTTCTGATGATAAAAAAGGAAACCAGACTGAGAATAAGGATGACAACCGTCGCCAGGATATAGAAGAGTGTTTTGACATACCCAATCAGGTATTGGGAAATTTCCTTGAAAACCGTGATGATCTGTTCCGCCAGAGTCTCCAATTCAGGTGCAAGTATCTGGATCTGCTTTTTAATTTTTTCTTTTTCAGGCATTGACTCTGTTTTTTCGTATTGATCCACAAGTTTGCTAAATTGAGTGGAATGATCACGGCCCTTGGCAGAGATGTCTACTAACCGAGTCAACCGTTCGTTTCCTTTCAGGTTGTTAATGAGCTGTGCCGCGGCCTTGGTGGTAACCGGATCATTACCCTGCACCATCTGGCCGTATTTTTCAACGGCTTGGTCAACGGAATTGCCCTGGGTCAATAATTCATGCAGTTTCACAATGGCCCCGTCTTTTTTACGCATTCGGGAATTGGCTTCTTTAAACCGGATTAAGGAAGATTCCTCTCCTGTTATCACATAGCTTTCATAGGCAGCCATGGACTGGTAAAAAGCAACTCGGTAGGCATTCCCCACATCGGCCAGGGAAGCGATTTGTGAAATTTTTCCAAAAAATGTAACACTTACCATCATTATGAGCAGTATGCTGAAAAGTGC
>CAXHYW010000330.1:0-5114 GCA_964021475.1 uncultured Desulfobacteraceae bacterium
TGCATTATCCATAGGTCATGTGCTCCTATTGGCAAATTTTCCCCGCTTGGTCCGGGTTCCATCATATTTCATGATATCGTATCATACCCTATCATAGCACAGGGTCATAGCACAGGGTCAGTCCCACCCCCACTTCCTTGACATTGCTAACCTGGGACAGGGCAATCTTTGATTCAAGGTCGGTGCAGTGGCAGGCATGGACGGCATCAGGAGAAAGTTTCTTAAAATAGTCAAGGGTGCCGGATAGTTGCTCTTTTTCCGGATTCAGCAAGTGGAATCCCCCGATAATATCCGCCACCCGGGTGTCTTCACATACCTTTTGGGCGTAGGCAATAATATTGCAAATTCCTGAATGGGAACACCCTGTGATGATGACCAACCCCTTTTGGGACTGATATACCAGGGCTGAATCATCCATGACCCGGTCCAAAGATTCCTGGCCTTCCTTTTTTCCAAAGGTCATCTGACCTTCAAAGGCAGTGTTCCTGGGAATTTCCCCCAGAAACGTCAGCCCTGGCCCGAGTTGAACCGGGGTTTTGCTCAATTGAAGATCCAGGTGCCGGGCCATTTTCCCCCGGGACATCAGGCTGCCGAATTCTGGAATTGCCTCCATGCCGGCACTGGTGAAAATGTCCGGGTGGGCGATAAGCGCCGGGCGCTTGAAAGGTTGCTGCTCTATTCCTCGTTCCGTTAGGTACCGGACAAATGGCTCAAGGCCCCAGGTATGGTCCAAATGGCTGTGGGAGATCACCAGAAAATCAAGCTGGGACAGGTCTTTGTTCATCTTTTGAGCATTGGTTAAAAAAAGATCCGAATACCCGGTGTCAAAGAGAACCCGGGTTCCCTGGGTTTCAATGAGCAGGGAAAGTCCGGGTTCGGCCTTGAAATATCGGTCGATCAGGGTGTTGTTGTCCACTAAAACCGTTAATTCCACATGAAGTCTCCATTTTGTTTATTTCTTTGGATTGGGTGCGATCCATCAGAACTGTTTTGCATCTCGGATCATGATGGTATAGTCTGCACCTGTGACAGGTTCATGAACAGTTTTTGCCTCAAAAAAACCCAGGCGCTTGTAGAATCCAAAGTTTTTCGGGGTAAAGGTTTCAAGATAGGTGGCGACTCCGATTTTATCTGTCAACCCAAGCACCGGAAGCACCAGGTCAAGGCCAAGCCCTTTCCCCTGATGATCCGGGGATATCCCCAAAATGGATAAATACCAGAAATTGTCAGACACCACCCCTCTTGATTCCTCTGACATAAAATCTACAATTTGGCAATAGGTGTCAAGACTTTCCCTGCCTAGATGTTCCAATAAAAATTGTTTTTTGTTTTGGGTGATTTGCAGGCCCAGGGCTTTGTCAACCGGTTTTGACCAAAGACAAGCCCCCTGGGCGAGTTCTTTTGTCAGGCCTAAATTACCGTGGTCCCGGGCTTCTTTCATGGAATAATCCATGTATTTAAGCATGGCTTCTTTTGCCGTTGCCGGATCAATGGAGGCCCTTTGTTCCAGGGTGATATAAAAGGGATCTTGGGTCAGTGCTTCATACAAGGCGATGGAAATGGCTTTGTTCATGAACGGATAGGTCATACGCTGGGGGTTCCCAAAGGAAGAGGTTTTTTTGATAAGAAAACATAGGTGTAAAAATATAGCCCTGGCCGGACGGGCATAAAATATTGTGCCCGTCCGGCAGGGTTAAAGGTTTCTAACTTTTCGAAACCGATGAAAAAACATTCAAATTCGGCTTATTTACGTTTTTCCTAGGGGGAGAACATCGGACCATTGTCCGACCATTTCACCTTCCAGCGTAAATAACTTGAATTCCAACTTGAAAAAGACAAGTTCCTCACCGTTGGTTCCATGTTGCCGGGTGGAGGACATTTCACTTCGAACCACATAGTCAAATTCGGTGGCACTTTTGTCCACAAGGCGAGCCACGCCAGAATTAAGAATGGTTTCAGTTATCCGATCGTAAACATCTGCCATGCGGATACTCTCATCATCGGTGTTGTTGAGCAATGCTGAGACAATCAATTTTGGCCGTTTCGTGCCCCACCCCTGAACCAATCGAGAAGAAAGCATCTTATTGGTCACAACTTCTGCAAAGGCGGTATAATCCGCCATGGTTAGATCTGTGCTTAAATGTGCCCTGGTGTTCTGATCCAGAACCGCAACTTTTCCCTGGCTCCCCACGGGGGTGGTACTGACACATCCGCTAAGTAAAAACATCAAGCACATCATGCCCAAAACAATAAAATTTGAAAATCTGGTCATCATCGAATCCTTTTTTTTTAAATAATTATGTTAAAAATTTAAATGTATATCTTTGTAACTATTGATCATTCTTCTAATCGTTTTTCTGGTCTTTTTCCTTTTGAGAATCCATGAAAAAATCACCAGGCAGCCGCACAACCACTTGAATCTGGTAAGCAGCAGGATCTTTTCCAACGGATTGAAAATTTTGAATTTGCTTAGGGGCCAGCGAAAATCGGTGCCAGGCCGGATTGGAATTAATGGTAAACCCGTCCTTGTCCTGCCATTCGATTTTATATTCAAGATTTAATTTTTGTTTTGAGAGGTTTTGCATGCTCACCTCAGTGCGTTGAAAATTGCCAACCGAACCAAACCGCACATTGGTCATTACCAATTTGTCCAATAATTGTGATGAGGCTAAAACCAAGAGGGCTCTTGGATGACTTGCATCGATGGTTTTATCTTTGATATGCGAAACATTCGCACTTTGTTGCGGTGCAACGCATCCCACCATGCCCCCCAGAATTACAACTGAGAAGAAAACCCCCATCCATTTTTTGAATAATTTCATATCTTCACCCATAATTTTTCACTTTGATTAATATAAAGAACCTTATCAAACGATCTTGCATAAATAAAATTATGATCATTTTCTCGCAGGGTCAATTTTTTCTCTGTCAGAACTCTGCCCTTTGCATCGAGGCTAACCAGCTTTAAGTTACCACTGCCTGGGGGAAGAAATAATCTTGCCGCCAAAATTTGTTTGGGTAACCCCATCCATGAACGCATATCAGGATTGGTTGTCTCATCTCGAATTGCTTTGCCGATCAGGCCAAAAATACCGGCAGATTCGGCAACTTTACTCTCAGCTATGGATCGTCCGACGGTCAACATTAGCCTCAGCCGTTGCTCCGGCAGGGAATCGTATTGATGTCGCATGGTGATCGCATCGATATCTGCCACCTGGGAAAGCGTGGCCAGGCAAGTTCCTTTGCTGTTTTGAACCTGGATTTTGGCAACCCGACTCTCATCTTGAACATAAATCGGGACTTTGATGGGAATCATGCCGCTGACAATGGGCAGATCAAAACGGGCCACCATTTTTTCCGGAGCAAAGCCATCGGCCACAATAATATGAATCAGGCGTTTCCCTTTAGGTTGCTTCTTCTTAATCGATTTAAGGGCCTGCTTGATCACATCTGACTTTGGATTCAGTTCAAGCGCTTTTTTATAGGAGATTCGTGCATTACTCCTCAAACTGGGATCCTGATAGCTATCATATTCCTGGACCATCCCCGCCATATAAAAACCAAAGGGATTAACAAAGGCACTGGGAACTTTTAGCGCCTGTGATTCAGAGCTCTTGAACAATTCTGAGATGGCATTAAAATCGCCTCCCCCCTGGGGGTTTGTTTTACTCTGTGTCTTTTCTTCTTTTTTTAATTCTTTTTTAACCAGAGCCATTTTCTTGTCAAATGCTTTTTTTTCAGCGTTCTGCCAATCAATCGAGCGACGGGTAACATTGTATGCCTTTCTATCTCCATTGAGCATATAGGCAATGGATTTAAAATTAAGCATGAGGATTCTTTCAAATGCCTCCCCTTCATACTCTCCATATTCATCAAACCCCACAAATTTAATCACTTCGGTGAGGGCCGTGTTTCCACTATCAGAAGCCGCACTTCTTTTCTTGCGGTCAGCCAGCAAATTTTCTGAAATCTCAAGATACTGAATGGATTCCGCTCTGTGTTTTGAATCCAGTGCCATTAAGGATTGCTCCCATGCAAAAAGGACGTTGGGGTCTTCCTTTTCATCTTTGGCAATTTTTTGTCGGGATTGATACGCCTTTTCTACTTTTCCGGATTCAATATCCGCCTTGACGTTCTGGAAGTCTTTTGAATATCCGGCATAATATTCATTTAAATTCAGGATCGATCCACCCGTGGTTTTTGTTGTGGCTCTTTTTGTTGCAGGTGCTTTGGTTTGAGAGTCCTGGATCGAATCTGTTGCGGTATTGGCAACCTCGGTTAATGTTTCAAAAAAGCCTGCAAAAGCTGTTACGGCACCGACAAAGATAAATGCTGCCACCGTAATAAAAATAACCAAGCGTCTTGCTCTATTCATTAAGTATCTCCTGTTTTTGAAATCAAAAGTCTGGCTGGTTTATTTTCTGAATCTTTTTGCCAGCGGTATGTTCTTTGGCACCTTTTATTTTGCGCAGGATGTCTCCTCTTTGGACCCCATTGCCCGATAGGATCTTTGCCCTTGATCGCCCATTTTCTATCTGGGTGAGCACAATTTTAGCGATTTGCATTTCCGCTGTACCAAAATCAATCCCCGTATCAAGGTCAATAAGCTTTTCTCCGGGGCGCAGCACTTGAAATCTATCTCCGGCAACCAGGCCGGTTTCCTTGCCCCGGTTGACAAAAATTTGGCCATCACCTGAAACCCCTAAAACCTTAAACGGATAAACACGTGAGATTATGCCATCGATCATTTTGTCCGAGAGCTTGGAAATTAAGCTGTTAATTTGTTGACGGTGTGTCTTGTTAGCATTCAGTCTGCTATCCAGACGGACCTTTTCCGCCGCCAGGATCTGGCCGCTATGGACATCAACGATGCGTAAACTGGCCTCAACAATACCCGTTTGAGTGATCTGCACTTTATCCACAGCCGCAATCTTCTTTTTTTGGGTTTGGATAAAAAAATCATTTATGGTTCCAAAGATCAGATAGTCGGCACCCTTTAGTTGATGCAAGCTATCATTGATGTCTTTGTCCTGGGCAATTGCGGTAAATGCTTTTTCATCAAGCAATTGTTCTATCTGAGCCCGTTCCATTAACTCAAACCGACGGGTACCAGA
>CAXHYW010000331.1:0-5041 GCA_964021475.1 uncultured Desulfobacteraceae bacterium
ATAGCATTGATCTGGTGGTCACCTCCCCGCCCTATCCCATGATTGAAATGTGGGATGAAATTTTTGCCTCATTCCTACCCAAAATCACCAAATTGTTAGCAAAAGAGGACGGACCCAAGGCCTTTGAAGCCATGCATAAAGTTTTAGATAGTGTGTGGGCGGAATGTTACCGGGTACTGAAACCAGGGGGATTTGCCTGTATCAATATCGGGGATGCCACCCGAACCATCCGAGAAAACTTTTCCCTTTACACAAATCATGCCCGGATTCTTGCCGCCGCCCAGCTCTTAGGTTTTTCATCCCTTCCCTGTATTCTGTGGCGCAAACAGACCAATGCCCCCAATAAGTTCATGGGGTCTGGCATGCTGCCGGCAGGCGCCTATGTCACACTGGAACATGAGTATATCCTGATCCTGAGAAAAGGGGGCAAGAGAGAATTCAAAAAGGAATCTGACAAACAAAACCGGCGGGAAAGTGCCCTGTTCTGGGAAGAACGAAACCTATGGTTTTCAGATATCTGGTTTGATATCAAGGGCACCCCCCAGACCCTGGGGGCCCAGAATCTGGGGGATAAAACCGCCCGAAAAAGAAGCGGAGCCTATCCCTTTGAGCTTGCCCATCGACTGATCAACATGTATTCTGTCAAGGGTGATCGGGTGCTGGACCCATTCCTGGGAACCGGCACCACCATGGCGGCGGCCATGGCCGCTGGCCGAAATAGTGTGGGATATGAAATGGATGCCAGCCTGGGACCTGCCATCTCTTCCATGGCAAACGGATTGAATGTAACCGTGCCCCCGTTAATCAAACAACGATTGGTCCGGCACATCAGCTTTGTGCTGGAACGTATGGAAACCCGCGGTCCCCTGAAACACAAAAATCTTCACTATGGATTTCCCGTGATGACGGCCCAGGAAAAAGGATTGCTGTTTAACACCCCATTGACCGTTACCCAGACCCCGGATCACCAATACAGAGTCACCTATGAGCCCCTTCCCCAAAAAGAATTTTGCAAGGACTGGTCAACGCTTCTGGAAGACAAGGAGGCAGGTCAACTGGTCAAGGCCATGGAAAAGAGCATCCCCTCCCCAAAAGGGGGTATCCAAAGGGAATTGTTTTAATCCTTTTGATGGTCTTTTCCCAGGTGAAAATTAACCCAGGAAGACCCTTTGTTCAACTCCCACATCCGTGGGGGAACAAAATCATTACCCAGGGTATGGCCCATGCCACAATGCTTGAGCCGTTTATATGCCCGAACCCAGACGCAAGATCTGTCTGGATTCACTTCGCAAAAACCATCCCGGCTACCTCCGCAGGCACCATTCCGGGTATGCTTGGGGCAACCAGACTCCGGACAGAGAAAGGCTGTGTGCTGGATGGCACAGTCCCCGCAGCTTTGACAGGAAAGCAGCGGTTTTTTCAAGGGATCTTCAAGTATCAGTTTCAGCAACCAAGCCTTGTTGTTTTTTTCCAGAAAGCCTGCCAGCTTACCATATACCGGCGCCAACCGAGCCGTTTTATCAAAGAACAAATTATGTGCGGCTTTGAGCGCCCCATGGGGAGAATGCTCTGTAAGCGTTTGTTTGATGCGGGAAGCCCATGGGACCTTCTCTTCTGGCACCTTATCTTCTGAAGCCTTCTCTTCCGGAACCAACTGGTTATCAAAACAATAATAGGCCTTGGCATCGACCCTATTGAATTCCCCAAGATAGTCTTCCCAGGAATCCTCAATTTCCTCCATCCGGTCCAGGATCGCCCCCACCGCCTTGAAACTCCTTTGGATGCCACCAATATGAATTCCGCGGTACCCAAGCCCTTTTAGGATCACCCCGAGTTTGGCGGCCCGGTCAATGGCGGTTTTCAATCCAGACCGGGGGTTGTTGCCCCACTCTTTAATCACCTGTTTAAAAAGTGTGTCCGGCACATGGGCACCCGGAACCCTTCCTCTGTTCATGGCCCGGGCCGATCGGGGGCTCAACAGGTAAACCGACCCCATCACCGGTTGATTCATCTGCTTTTGACTAAGATGGGTGATCAGTTCTTTAAATTTTTTCACATCATATCCCAACTGGGTAATGACAAATGAGGCACCTGCATCCAGTTTTTTATCCAACTTGTTATACTGGGCAAAGGTTTCTGCCTCGGTGGTTTTAAACGGAGAAACCGCGCACCCGGTAAAAAAAAGATCGGGGTCCCCTGCCAGACGTTTTTGGTCAAATGACTTGAGCAGGGTGGTCAGGAGGACGGAATCAAAATCGAATACCGGTTTTCCCTGCCCCCCAAACCCCTTCCCCGAATAATCTCCGGTCAGGGCCAGGATATTTTTCATTCCCATACGGGCCAATTGGAGTGCCCGGCTTTCCATGCCCACCCGGTTCATATCCCGGCAGGTAAAGTGGACAATCACATCCATCCCGTATTTAAAAATTTCATACCCCAGAACATCCGGGCTCAAGGAGGGGTTGCCCCCGGGATTATCGGTTATGGAAACCGCGCAGATCCGGCCATCGTCAAAGGCATCCTTTGCAATCCCTTTTAAGGTATCGATGCTTTGGCCAAATGATTCCCGGCCCGGCACCAATTCAAGGGTGACCACAAAATTTTTGGGGTTTGAAATTTCGTCACTGAAAATCCGAAGCATATTTATCCTTATCCTTGAGTTTTATCTATTTTATCCCACAATTATATTTATCATACCCTAAATTTTATGCCAATGAACTTGATCTATATCAAAAACACTCCCCCATTGTAAAAAAAGGGTCCAGGGGTCGGGTCGAATGAACTAATTTGTCCCAAATAAAGCGCAAGATATATCCTTAGTTATAAACTATTTATTTGACAAACCCTATTCCTTTACTAGATTATCCTAGGTACCAACACTAAAGAAAAATTGGGCGTACCAAATTAATAAACAGGAGATCAAAATGAAAGTTGTTTTATTACAGGGCAGTGCCAGAAAAAAAGGGAATACCGCAAAGGCCCTTGGTTGGGTCGAACAAGAATTGTTAACCCAGGGACATGAAGTGGAATCCATCTATCTGAATTCCAAAATCCTCAAAGGATGTTTGGGATGCGCAAAATGTAAAGACACCCCAAATGAAGTGGGGTGTGTTCAAAAAGATGACATCCAGGATATCCTGGGGAAAATGGTCAATGCCCAGGCCGTGGTATTTGCCTCTCCTCTCTATTTCTGGGGGGTCACCGCCCAGCTCAAGGCCGTAATTGACAGGACCTACAGCCTTTACACCAACTATCATAAGCCAGGCCATGCTTCCCTTATTGAGGGACAACGCCAGGCCCTTCTGGTCACCGGCGGCGGCCCCTGGGACAACAATGCGGAAGCTACATTTACCGCATTTTCAAGGATACAAAACCCCCACAAAGCAATCCATGCTGGTGAATTATTCATCGGAAATTGTACCACCCCCGGGGACATGGATAAAACGACCGAGACAAAAGTTATTGAATTTGCCCGTAAAATAGTTGCATGACCCGGCAAAAGACCATGATTTCAAAACTCTGAATTATAGAGGAAGTATCAAATGAAACATCTAAAATTATTATTGTTTATGCTGGTATGTTTCCTGGTAGCCGGGTCCTTCTCCCCGGTATCTGCCGACAGCTATTCAAAGACCCTATCTGTCTTCAGACAATCCCCATCTGTCCAGCCTTTTTTTGAAAATTGCTATGGATATGCCCTGTTTCCATTGGTGGGAAAAGGCGGGTTTGTGGTGGGGGGCGCCTATGGAGAAGGCCAGGTATACAAGCAAGAGACACTGTCCGGCAAAACCTCTCTGGTAAAACTAAGTGTTGGATTTCAACTGGGGGGACAGGCCTTTTCCGAGATAATTTTTTTCAAGGACCAGCGCTCCTATAACGAATTCACCAATGGAAGTTTTGAGTTTGACGCATCCTTGTCTGCCGTGGTCATTACAGCCGGCGTACAGGCCAAGGCAGGGACCGAAGGGGGAACCGCCAGTGTCACGGCAGGCCCTGTCACGGGAGCCCAGGCGGAAACCAAGTATACCAAGGGGGTTGTTGTCTTTATCCATGCCAGGGGCGGGTTAATGTATGAAGCGGCCATCGGCGGCCAGAAATTTTCCTTTGCTCCCCTATAACCTGTAACGATAGACCTGTAAAACAGACCTATAGAATAAATCTGTAAAAAACAGTTTAAAACCCGGCCCGGAAAAAGGCCGGGTTTTCATTATTTCTTGAGTACCGCGACAATCTGCGAAGGCTCAGGGCGATTGGTATGATTGGTATCTACAAACTCATACAAAATAGTGCCGTCCCTGCCAATCACATAGGTGGCGGGTATGGGCAATTCAAAACTGTCATCCCCGTTGGATTTCGGCAGATCGATCCCGAATCCTGCATATATGGGCTTCAATTCTTCGGCCAGGGCAAATACCAAACCAAAATCCTTTGCCGTTTGATTACCCGCATCATAAAGCACCTCAAAATCCAGACCTGTTTGGGCGGTCAGATCCAATGTCTGGGCGGGTAGCTGGGGAGAAATCGCAACCAAATTGGCGCCCAGTTCTTTTATTTTGTCCAATTCAAGCTGCAGGACCTGCAGCTCCACTTTGCAATAAGGTCACCAGCTACCCCGGTAAAAACTGATCACCAGCGGCCCCTGGGCAAGAAGATTGGCAGAAGAAACCCGGGTTCCCTTTGTATTGACCAATTCAAAGGCCGGCGCTTTATCCCCGGTTTTCAGTGCCTTCTTTGCAATCCCGGATTGTTTGAGTTCTGTCATGGCATTGGCCATGATGGTTGCCTTATCCGCAGGTATCATCTTTGCTGACTTGGCCCGTAATTGGTTCAATTGATCCTGAAGTCCCATGGGAATCTCCTTTTTTCATGATGGTTTTGGCTGAGCTTAAATGAAGGCTGATCGTAATATACAAGGATAACGCCCATCTTGGAAAAATCAAACTTTATTTTTCCCAAAAGAATAGCTGGATTCGGGAAAACCTTGACTTGGGAGAGGATTTGCCCGATAGTAAGCCCATTGATCAAGGCCATTTGGCCCGGC
>CAXHYW010000332.1:0-5030 GCA_964021475.1 uncultured Desulfobacteraceae bacterium
GGGTTTGAAGAAGATAAAGAATGGACTGTGGCCGAGTGGCGGGAAGACCAGGGTGTTGATCTTCGGGATGAGGTGAATGACGGTTGGCTGGATCTCATGGTCCGGAAAAAATCACTCCCTGCCAACATGCGGCTTTCCGAAGAGAGTAAAAAAATATTTTTCATGGTCTGTTATAATATCGATAAATTTAAGGATTTTGTTTTTAACAGTACATTCCTCACACGGTATGATATTCCTGCCAAAAAAGTTGAAGAAATAAAGGCTGATGAAATCAAGTTGCTTCAGTTCGGGTTTGAATGGCTGAATGCAACATTTTTCCAGACAGCCCCGGAACAGTTTAAAGTTAAAAAATAAGCAACTTAATCTATAAACAACCTAATCTGATGGATATTAAAAAAAGAGGGAATGCACTATGTGTATCCCCTCTTTTTTTTTAGGATTAAACCTCGATATAGCCTTGCCCGAAACCTATCCGGTCGAAACCCATTCGGCCGAGACTGATTTGGCTAATAATTATACCAGAGCGTTTCCTGGTATGTTTTGTTGGCAAGCCTTTCATCAATGTCCACCTGGAAAAAGTCGGAAATGGGTTTAAATATTTCCGGCGTGTCTTCTTGGACCTGCTTCATGGTTTCCAGAACAATATTAAATCCCATTGTTGTCATTTTTCCCAATGGTTTTCTACAGGGGCCAGAGGGCATGCCCAAAAGCTGCATCATGGTTTTCAGTGGCAAGGGGTTTCTTGCCCGGCAGTTGACAGGTCCATAATTTGGGGTCTCTTCCTGGGTGGTCACCACCACAAGGTCCAGAAGGGGTTTGAGCTTGTTCTGGATTTCTAGGGCTTCCTCTTTTTTACCCTGGTTGATCAGAGTGACCATCTGGGTCATGAATCTGGGTGCAATATTGGCCATGACAGAAATGGAACCACCGGCGGTTATTTCAGGATGGGTCATCATTTCATAGACCAGTGCGTCATCTCCTGACAGGATGTTAAACTTATTTCCGCAGTATTTTCGGGTGAGCTTCATATTGTCAAAATTGCCCGTGGCCTCTTTTACCGAGGTGATATTAGGACAATTATCTGCAAGGATGGCCAGATCCTGGGGAAGCATCTGGGCACCGGTTCTGCCAGGGATAATATAGGGAATGATGTCTGTGTCCGGATATCTCTTTGCCACCACCTCATAATATTCTTTTCTGATTTCCAGGGAAGAGGGGCCGTTATAATAGGGATCTGCCATGAGGATGGCATCTACCCCTTCCTTGGCTGCATGGCTGGCACCCATAAGGGCTTCTTCGGTGTTGTTGCTGCCGGTTCCGGCAATGCAAAGGCAATTTCCCTTTGTCTGTTTGGCTGTTAAGGCAATGACATGGTCATGCTCTTTCCATTTGAATGTCGGGCTTTCCCCTGTGGTCCCGGTTGCCAATATTCCGGTGATGCCATTTTGGATCTGAAAATTAATAAGCTGTTCGAGACCTTGTTGGTCAAGCTCTCCAGCTTTGTTGAACGGGGTGATTAATGCGGTATAGCATCCTTGTTCCATAACGACTTACTCCTGCAGTGTAAAAAATAGTGAACCTTATTAGGTTAGGATTGTTTTAAAATCAGGTGCTATCACAAGTGAGAAGCGGGTTCAAGATATATTATTCGAATCAAATGCCTTGACACCTGGGTTGAGGACACTATTATATTAGGTTTCTAAGAGAAAACAACACAAAAATAGATTTAATATGAAGGAGTTATATATGTCAGACTCACAAGATCAAAGTCATCTGCCTAACAATGTGGACGAAAAGATATCAAACTTAAGGCATCAATTGTCCCGGAATGATGAATGCGGTGCCACCCATTATAACCTGGCCGTGGCACTCATGGGGAAAAAGGAGTATGTGGATGCGGAAAAAGAGCTTCTTGATGCCATTGATTGCAGCCCAAGCCTGGCCGAAGCCTATGTGCTTCTGGGCGGTATCTGTCTCCAGAGAGAAGATCTGGAAGGGTGTTACCGGTTTAACGATCGGGCCACAAAAGCCCGGGCTGGATTTGCAGAAGGGTATAGCAATATGGCCTATGTGCTGCTTCAGCTTGTGGATGGTAAGGATGGAAAGGAAGATGAGGAAAAAGTGGACAAGGCCATAAAAAATCTAAGAAAGGCCATTGTTCATAACCAGAAATTTGTACAGGCTTATACCACCCTGGGAACGGCTTATTTCATGAAAGGTCTTATTCCAGAAGGCATCAAAGCCAACCTTGAAGCCCTTAATGTTGAGCCCAAATTTCCCATTGCCCATAACAACCTGGCCGTGGCCTATCTGCAAAATGAAGAATATGAGAAGGCTATCATCCATTGCGATCAAGCCCTGAAATTAGGATTTGAAGTGGATCCGGCCCTTTTGGCAGAACTTGCTCCTCACAGGAAGGCATAAGTATCGGTCCCTGCTTTAAGTTTTTTATTCCAGGGGAAGAGGGGCAAATCTCCCCTGGCAGCTCCCTGTGGTCCGTGCTCCTTTCAGGCAATAGCGTAGATTTTTCAAAAAATGCTCCGATTCCTGGTCGATCACCAGGGTCGGAGCCGACCATTGGCGACTATTTTACGGCTGCCAGAACTTTTTTGGAAAATGGGGATTGCCATGTGCTGGGAACCGCCTTGTCCGCCATCGCAGACAAAGGACAGGATTATTCTTCCATTTCTTCGGTGGAGCTCTATCTTGAAAAACATGGCGTTTTTTACCACCCCCTTCGGGTAAAGGTTTTTACCCAAACCCGGCCCCCTGTTTCCCTGGTCTTGAACGGAGCAGTTTCAGGGCCCGGACTTGCCTTGATCAAAACGGAATACCAATTGCTGGACCGACTTGAAAAGCTATCGGCAGGTTCTTACACCCCTAAGGTTTTTGCAGCGGGAATCCAGAATCTTGAATTTTCAAATTTCGAAAAGGTCAACCCAATTGATTCTGGTTTAGAAGATCAGAAGGTGGGGTTTTTCCTGGGGGAATGGTTTGAAGGGTTTCAAGAATTTCATATTTCAACCCGGGACGGGGAACCCAAAATCGCTGTCTGGGCATCAAACGGAGAGGTTGAGTATCTATCCCTGGAAAGTGCAGCCGGCATTTATGAACAAATTGCCTACATTCTGACAATCTATTATAACCTGGATACCGGAGAACAGATTTTTCCCTGGCACCATGCTGCCGGTGATTTTGTTGTAAATATTTTGCCAGAAGGGTATGCAGTTAAATTGATTACCGTGCGCGGATATACGTCCCTGATGGAATTTGATCCAGAGGCAGAGCCCGGAGGCCATATCTTGCCCTCCCTGCTTTTCTTTTTTTTGAATTTAACCCTGAGAGCACAGATGGATCGGCTGGACGGTGTCGGCTCTTTGGCTTTTCTGGGAGAAAGTGTCCTGGAAGCAACGATCACGGGCTTTCTCCGGGGGTTGGATGACAAATCACATATAAGCGCAACCCAGGATAACCCAGACTCCTCTTTACTCCCAGAAGAAGCACCAGGGCTTAGAAAAATTTTTATCGGGTTTATGGCGGGTTTCAGCCGGGAACAGATAGAGGCGATCCTGATAAATCTGATGGATGCATGGCCTGGGAATGTATCTGAGCGAACCATGGCCCAGGCGCATCTTAAGTCCCACAGTGCCTGTGTCCATTCTCTGTTTAAAAACTATTAAATCACAGGATTTTTATTGACATGTGGAAATAGAAATTCTATATCTGCAATGTTATTTTGCTTAAGATGTTCATTCTCAAATGGGGACGTTTTAATAACTATTTGAAATGACAGGAAATTAGATTATTGAATGAGAAGTTTGGAAAAATTTTTCATTAATTGAGTGTAAATTAACTATTAACGGAGGTAAGTAAATGGCAAAACATGAGACTCCTTTACTGGACCAACTGGAATCCGGACCATGGCCTAGCTTTGTCTCGGACTTGAAACAACAGGCCGAGTTCAGAGCAAAGAATGTAGATGGTGTTGAATACCAGATTCCTGTGGATGTAGTAGATGATCTGCTGGGTGTTCTGGAGCTGTCCTACAAACATGGTAGAACCCATTGGAAACATGGCGGCATCGTTGGCGTTTTCGGATACGGCGGTGGTGTTATCGGTAGATACTGCGATCAGCCCGAGAATTTCCCTGGTGTGGCACATTTCCATACAATGCGGGTTAATCAGCCAGCCGGTAAATATTATACGACTGAATATCTGAGAACCCTGATGAAACTATGGGACTTCAGAGGATCCGGTCTTACAAATATGCATGGCGCCACAGGCGATATCATCCTTCTGGGTACCACAACTCCCCAGCTGGAAGAAATCTTCCATACACTGACCCATGACATGGGCCAGGATCTGGGTGGATCAGGTTCCAACCTGAGAACCCCTGCTGATTGTCTGGGTTCGTCCAGATGTGAATATGCATGTTACGACACCAATGCGTTGGTTTATTTTTTGACCAACGAATACCAGGATGAACTCCATCGTCCGGCGTTCCCCTACAAGTTTAAATTTAAACTTGATGGTTGCTCAAACTGCTGTGTAGCTTCCATTGCACGTTCTGACATGTCCTTTATCGGTACCTGGAAAGATGATATCCGTATCGATCAGGATGCTGTTAATAAATATGTTGAATGTGCCGATGGTTATCCTGCAAATGCAGGCGCATTCCGTGGTTCCAAAGACTGGGGCCCATTTGATATCGAAAAAGAAGTGACCGGTCTTTGCCCCACAGGCTGCATGAAGTTTGAAAACAAAAAACTTTTCATTGATAACTCCAATTGTACACGTTGCATGCATTGTATCAATGTAATGCCACGAGCCCTTAAGATTGGTAAAGAAACCGGTTGTTCCATTCTGGTTGGTGCAAAAGCACCCATCCTTGATGGTGCCCAGATGGGTTCTCTGCTGGTTCCATTTATCGAAGTTAATCCTGACAATGACTACGAAGCAATCACAGCAGTCATTGAAAATGTTTGGGATTGGTGGATGGAAGAAGGCAAGAACCGTGAAAGACTTGGTGA
>CAXHYW010000333.1:0-5018 GCA_964021475.1 uncultured Desulfobacteraceae bacterium
ACACATAGAGGCACACTCTTTCCCTACACGACGCTCTTCCGATCTAAAAACACAATAAAGGAGTCAAAATGGGAAAGGTGTTGATCGTATACGCCTCAAGGGCGGACGAGACAAAAGGAATTGCAGAAGTGATTGGGGAGGGGGTTCGCATCTCAGGACACGAGGCCATTGTTAAAAAGACCAGTGAAATTAAGAGTGAAGAGGATCTAAAGGGTTATGACGGATATGCATTTGGGTCCGCAACTTATCATGGTGAAATGATCACCTCCATGAAACAGATATTGTTTATTGCCGAAAGGGCAGAATTAGAAAATAAGCCGGGTGGCGCTTTTGGTGCCTATGGGTGGAGCGGAGAGGCCGCGGGAAGAATATTTGATACCATGCAGCATATCTATAAAATGAAGATGGTTGCAGGTCCCCTGATGCTTAAGGCCAGCTGGGTTGAGGGGGGGATAGAGGCCGCCCAGGAATATGGAAAAAGTCTTACCGCAATGATTTAAAATTATAGTTTTAAAAAAAATTTCAAGGAAGCGCAACAATGACATTACCCGAGATAGAATCACCGGCCCAATATAGAGTAGCAGAGAAAAAGGAGCAATCCCAGGATGAAACCCGAGCCAAACAGCTTTTGGCGACCTATATGGCCCAGGGTCGGGAGAAACTGGGAGATTTTTTAGATGCCAATGGTACCAGCCTGCCGGTTTTGGGGGTGGCCATGGAACAGTTTACAGAATCTGTCTTTGATCTGCCCGAAGGGAGTGCCTGTGAACAAGGGTGCGCCCATTGTTGCCATTTGAGGGTGGGGGTTTCCATCCCAGAGGTTCTGGTGATTTATAGCGAACTTGCTGGCCAGACCACTCCGGAAGGGTTTACCATCTTAAAAGAGCGGCTGCTGGGTGCGGTTGCAAAGGGCAATACCCTGGACGAGGCCTTTTGGCTGACCACCCGAACCCCTTGTCCATTTCTGGGTGTTGATACAAATAATCTTTGCCTGATTTACAGCCTGCGCCCCTTTTCCTGCCGTGCCTATCATTCTACGGATCTTGACGCTTGTAAAAAGGGCTATGATCAGGGGCGTGAAACCATGATTCCCTGTTTTCCTTTGTACCGGGCCACCACTGATATGTATTCCAGCATATTTACCCAGGTGATGGCAGAAAAAGGATTTCCCTCCTACCAGGTGGGGTTTGTAAAGGCCCTTGAGATCCTTATCATGGACAATACCGCTTCAGACGAATGGCTGAATAATAAGGCGGATGTGTTTAAGGCGGCAAAACTTATCTGATGCTTTAAAAAAAAGCTGCCCTTCCCTTGCTCCGGGGCAAGGGGGGTAATCCTTCGGGCCTTAAGTTTTTTGGCTTTCCACAAACCAGTCGATAAGTTCTCCGGCCAATACTTTTTTTTCCGGGACCATGGGCAGGTGCCCCGCATCAAACCAGTCGGCATCAAGAACTTCCGATTTGTCCATGGAGATCTGTCCGCTGTCATAATCGGCGGTGAATCCAATCATCAGGCTGTCTGGAAACGGCCAGGGCTGGCTTTTAAAATAGGTGATGTTTTTGACCCGGATGCCCACTTCTTCAAATACTTCCCGCCGGACACAGTCTTCCAACCTCTCTCCTGGTTCCACAAATCCGGCCAACACGCTGAACATTTTTTTATTGGGGAAATTAACGCCCCGGGCTAGCAGAATTTTATCGTCTTTCACGATGGCCGTGATGATGGCAGGGGAGATCCGGGGATAGTGATGTAAATCACAGGCGGGACAGATCTTTGCAAACTCTGTTTTTTCTCTGTTTGTCGGGGTGCCGCACCGGCCGCAGAATTTAAAATTGATATTCCAGTCATACAACTGCCGGGCATAACCGGCCATCTGCCAGAAAATTTCTTCCCCCCTTGCATAAAAGGATCTTAGGTTGATGAATTCATGGTCCGGCGGAAGGGTCTCCCCGGCCATTTCCCCGCAATAGCAGGGCAGATTCTGGAGGGTGCCAAAGAAAACCGGGTCGTTTATGTTCAATGCGGTCGCCATTGCCGTTTCCATACAGGGAATGGCCAGATCATTTCCGGATATGGGGTGGATCAGAATGCGGTTGTTGGAAAAAATAAAAAAATAACCCTTTGTGGGCAGGGGATCGGGGGGGAGTGCTGATTTTATAAAATTCATTAAAATTCCCGGCCATTAAAATCGTTATTTTAGCTGATAAAGTTTAACCCAGCAAGTTTTAAGAAGCACCGATCATCAAGCCGAAGTATATTACAAAAGACCATTAAATCAAATGAATACTTCAATGGAAAAGCCGTTCCAGAAGAATGAAGATTTCTGGAACGGTTTTTATCTTTGCTTTAACCCGACATCAGTTACACCGGCTGGCGGGGTAGTATTTAGAGAATGGGCTTCATCTCACCCATATAGGCTCTCAGGGTTTTTCCCACTTTTTCCACAGCGGTGGACCGGATGGCATCATTTACCTGGATCAGGCGAATATTGTCAACAGCTGTGGCAGTTGAATCAAGACCCTTTCCAATGACAGTTGTATCAATGGTTTTCATGAACTGCTCAAGCATGGGCACGGCTTTGTGGGCAAAGAGATAGCAGCCGTATTCGGCGGTGTCGGAAATGACCACATTCATCTCATAGAGTTTTTTCCGGGTAATGAGGTTGGCAATGAGGGGGACCTCATGGAGAGATTCATAGTAAGCGGATTCTTCAATGATACCCGCCGATACCATGGTATCAAATGCCAGTTCCACCCCGGCTTTGACCATGGCCACCATGAGAATCCCATGGTCAAAGTATTCCTGTTCACCAATCTCTTTTGGGGTGGCGGTAGTTTTTTCAAAGAGGGTTTCTGCGGTTTGGGCCCGCCAGGTGAGCAGGTTGATATCGTCATTGGCCCAGTCTTCCATCATGGTGGCTGAAAAATGCCCGGTCATGATGTCATCCATGTGCTTGTTAAACAATGGGGCCATGATCTCTTTGAGTTGCTCGCAAAGATCAAAGGCAATTATTTTGGCCGGATTGGACAATCGGTCCATCATATTGGTGATGCCGCCGTGCTTTAAGGCCTCGGTAATGGTTTCCCAGCCGTACTGGACCAGCTTGGTGGCATAGGCTTCATCCATGCCTTTTTCCATCATTTTATCATGACAGAGCAAGGAACCGGCCTGGAGCATGCCGCAGAGAATGGTCTGCTCTCCCATGAGATCGGATTTTACCTCGGCCACAAATGAGGACATGAGCACACCGGCCTTGTGTCCGCCGGTACCGGCAGCATAGGCCTTGGCAAGTTCCAATCCTTCTCCCCGGGGATCGTTCTCCCGGTGGACGGCGATGAGGGTGGGAACGCCAAACCCCCGTTTATATTCTTGTCTGACTTCGGTGCCGGGGGATTTGGGGGCAACCATGATCACGGTGAGGTCGTCTCTGATCTTCATCCCTTCTTCCACAATATTGAACCCGTGGGAGTAGGAAAGACAGGCATCTTTTTTCATCAAAGGCATGACCGCCTCGATCACATTGGTGTGCTGTTTGTCCGGGGTCAGGTTGATGACAAGGTCGGCAGATGGAAGGAGTTTCTCATAGGTGTCCACGATAAATCCGTTTTCCGTGGCATTTTTCCAGGATTGCCTTTTGTCACTGATAGCAGCCGCACGAAGGGTGTAGGATACATCCAGTCCACTGTCCCGAAGATTCAGCCCCTGGTTCAACCCTTGAGCACCGCACCCCACAATCACAATTTTTTTGCCCTTCAGGGCGGTTACCCCGTTGAATTCTGATTGGTTCATGAAACGGCATTGGGATAATTCTTTGAGTTGCAGCCGCAGGGGCAAGGTATTAAAATAATTGGTACCCATTTTTTCTCTCCTTTTTGGTGAGTTTATATGTATTGGTTTGGAACCTAATTCTTATTGTTCCATTAAATTATTAAGTTAGAATGGACTATAATTATCGTTGCGTCAAATGAATCATTAGCAACATTGTGTTGCGAATAGTGAAACACAATGCTAAAACACAGGCAATATTAACCAATATGCGGGAGAGATAAATGGATATCCGAACCCTGGAATTGTTCAGGCACCTTGCGGGAACCCTCCATTTTGCCAGGACCAGCCTGGCCTGTAACATTACTCCCTCGGCCCTGACCCGGGTGATCCAGCGCCTGGAAATGGATGTGGGGGAGCCGCTGTTCCTCCGGAACAACCGCTCTGTGGAACTGACCTTTGCAGGAATTGCCTTTAAAAAATATGCCGAAGATGTGATCCTTCGGTGGGATAGACTTAAGGGAGAACTTTCCGAAGAGGATGTCCTTTCAGGAGAGCTCTCCTTGTATTGTTCGGTGACGGCGGCTTATAGTATTTTGCCCGATATCATTTCCAAATACCGACTGGTTCACCCCAGGGTTCAGATGAAACTTGAAACAGGGGATCCTGCCCAGGCGCTGTCCCGGCTTGTCAACCGGGATGTGGATGCGGTGATTGCCGCCCTGCCGGAAAAAATGCCAAAAAATTTCAGGTTTTTGAAAATGGCCACAAGCCCCCTGGTTTTTATTTCATCCAAACGGTTTCCCAATATGATTGTGCATAAAAAGGGGGGGATTGATTGGGGCAAAACCCCCATGATTTTAGCAGACAAGGGGCTTAGTCGGGAACGCATGGATCTTTGGTTTGCAAAAAACAGGTTGGTCCCCAATATTTATTCCCGGGTGGCAGGACACGAGGCCATCATCGCCCTGGTGAATCTGGGTTGTGGCATGGGTTTGGTTCCCAGGTTGGTATTGGAAAAAAGTCCTTTCTTAGAGGAAATTGTCATTTTGGATGCCGTACCCGAGCTGCCCCCCTATGAAATCGGCCTGTTTACCAATCAAAATAATTTGACCAACCCCAAAATTCAGGCCCTCTGGGACCTGGCAGGTCCCAAGGAGACCCCTTGAAATTTTTGGGAAACTTGCTGGTGAACCCCCAAGTTATCGGTGGGTTATTCTTTTTCAAAGATCAGCCAGCAACTGTTCTGGCCA
>CAXHYW010000334.1:0-5000 GCA_964021475.1 uncultured Desulfobacteraceae bacterium
CCCTATGACAGCGGGGTCGTGATTTGCCGGGACAAAGAAGCCCTTATTGATGCTCTTCATATGTCAGGGGCATATATAATTACAGGTAAAGGACGTGACGGCATGTTTTATACCACGGGGATGTCAAGGCTATCCATGATTCAAGCTGTTCTTCAAAAATTTGATTTAAAACTTTTTTCAGATAGGTTGAATAATTGAATTCGTCATATTTATCGGAGATTAAAATTGTTCATCCGAATTGCTCAAACAAATCTCCAGCAGTCTCTTGAATTAAATCTTTTAATTCAAGGTTTATCACCCAGCTTTCAGGGAGAATATCGACCCCATATAATGCACCTAAAATATTCCCTGTAATGGAACCTGTCGAATCACTATCGCCTGAATGATTAACTGAAAGCAAAACCCCTTTTTTAAAATCATCGCCGGCAACTAATGCACAATAAATGCTGATAGCCAAAGCTTCTTGTGCAACCCATCCAGCTCCAATATCTTCTATGACATAAGGTCCAGGGGATGCTTTACCCAGCATCGCCATCGCTTTTTCAATTGCCTGCAATGTCTCCCTATTATTTTTCTTATTTTTCAAAATCCTGATAGATTCATCAATTGCACCCGTAAGAGAATCACCTGAAAAAAGCATGGAAATTAAAGCAGCCAAAGTTCCGGAACTCAAGTAACCCGTAGGATGACCGTGTGTAATCGCCGCACATCCACACCCAATTTTAAACGCTTTTTCAGCATCATTATAGGCGAGTCCGACGGGTGCAATCCTCATGATACCACCGCAACCTTTGCTATCGTTAATAGAACTCTCAATAGTCCCCATTCTTCCAGATTTCAAAGCAGACAAACAGCTATTTCCTGGCGCTCTTGATGAAAAAAGTTCTTGATACCCTGTTAATACTCCATCCACGATTGAACAAGTTCCATGATTTTGAATAAGGGTATCTTGAAGATTTGTTTCTTGAGTATATAACCATCTTAAAAGAGCATGATAAACCGCAGATATGACCCCTTCATCTCCCTGAGATTCTTTTCTTACTTTTGATAAAATCAAACCTTCAGCTGTGAATAAAGTCATTTGAGTATCATCGGTAATGGCACCTTTTCGGCCATATGCTTCTGAATAATCTGTCAGCCCATGATGCCCGAAGTTAGAATGAATCTGATCAATCGATATAAATTCAATTGGTGCCCCTAATGCATCTCCAATTGCACCACCTATTATACAACCTTTGAAGTGTTCAATTGTTCGTTTGTTTATCATTTTTTTAAATTCTATTCTCTTTCAATTTCATCCTTCAATAAATCATCATAAAGACGAGACATGAGGTGCCCCCGTTTCAGATTATGACGAATATGGAACTGATTCTGTTATTAATTTTATTGCACTTGGGGGAGGATATTTCAAGGATTAAAGGAGTATAAGTTAATTATCTCTGCTTAATCTTCATGGCAAACCAACAAGTTACTGACAACGATCGGTTTTGCTTTACAAGATTTTTTATGATTGATATAATACTTATTTATTGATTAATTCAAAACAGTTCCTACGAATTTTAACAATTATCTTTTTTAAGATGGTGCCCTTAAAGCGTCGGCATGCATCAAAATTATAGTGACTTTATGGCATACAAAGCAGGTATTCGCGATAAGCTAATTGGTATTTTCGTTCTCATCAAGGTTATTCCTCTGGTGGTTCTGGCATGGTTTGTCTGGATTGAAATTTCATCATTATCAGCCACGCTTGAGACCCATGTCAATGGAATGGCCAAAACCAGCACACAGACCACCAAACAAGTGGCAGGGCTTGCTACATCCAGCTCCATAAGGGCATTGGATATTCGATCCCGTGAAGCCATTGAGCGTCTGACCACGGATACGGCAAAACAGGTTGCCGCCTTTCTTTCAGCAAGAGATGTGGATATTCAAACAGCGGCATTGCTCAGACCGGATAAAGATTTATATCAGGCCTTTGTCAATACCCACAAAAAAAATATCATGCTTCACCGTCCCTGGGTGATGAATGACAAAGGGGATGGCTGGACACCAGAAAATCCCGGTGTGAAAAAAGAAATTATTAAGGCAAGAAATAAAGACAATGAACTTGATTTTCACTACCGCCCTCCGGAGGAGACGGGCCTTATAAAATCCATGCCGCTTTATCTTGAAATGACGTATCTGGATTTGTCAGGAAAAGAACAAATCAAGGTCACCACATCAACTATTGTCTCACCGGAACTTAAGGATGTTTCAGATAAAACCCAGACGTATTGCCGGGCAGAAACATATTTTGATGAATTGCGAACATTACAGCCCGGTGAGGTATATGTGTCGGAAGTGATTGGTGCTTATGTGAAAACCCACATGATCGGTTCGTATACCCGACAACGGGCAGATAAAATGGGAATTGACTTTTTACCGCAAAATTCCGGGTATGCTGGCAAAGAGAACCCGGTTGGAAAACGTTTTCAGGGATTGATCCGATGGGCAACACCTGTGGTTAGTAATGGAAGGGTGACAGGGTTTATCACCCTGGCGCTTGACCATACCCATGTGATGGAATTTACAGACCATGTTGTCCCGACAGAGGAACGCTATTCTGATATTTCAGATGCTGGTTCCGGTAATTACGCCTTTTTGTGGGACTATAAGGGTCGAAATATTTCTCATCCCCGGGATTATTTTATTGTAGGATATGACCCGGCAACCGGCCAGCCGGCTGTTCCATGGCTGGAACAGGCACATTATAAAGATTTTTCCACCAGCGGTGTTGAAATTACACAGTTTTTAAAAGGGTTGCCGGAGTTTGACAACCAGACTCTTTCCAAACCTTTTTCCAAAGAGCTGGTTAAGCAGGGACTGGTGGCTCTGGATTGCCGGTATTTGAATTTTGCACCCCAGTGTGATGGATGGCTCAATTTAACCCAGACCGGGGGAGCGGGTTCTTTTGTTATCCATTGGAGTGGGTTGAAAAAATTGACGACAGCGGCATCCGTTCCTTATTACACCGGCCAATATGGGAAACACCCCCGGGGATTCGGGTTTGTTACTGTTGGTGCAAATGTGAATGAATTTCATAAATCTGCCATGGCAACTGCAAAAATCATTAAGACCGCTGAAGATCAGTATGTTAAGACAATTGAACAGCAAAATAAGGCCAATAAAAAGGCGATTGTTACATCACTCCAGGAAACCGCTACCCGTCTGACACTTTACACCATGATCATGGTTTTTCTGGTCGTTTCCATTGCCATTATGATGGCATCGGCTCTGACCAAGAAGATTACCACCATGATAGAGGGGATTTCCCGGTTCCAGAGAGGTGAAATGGGATATCGTCTTGACATTACATCTTCGGATGAAATCGGGATGCTGGGGCAGACATTTAATTCAATGGCAGACAGTATCCAACGGGTCATGCATAAGCTGGAACAATCAAAATCCAGTACCGAAAATTCCAATGTCTCTTTAAGAGCTATGCTGTCAAAGATCATCAATTCCATGCCGTCCGTGATCATCGGTGTAGACACAAAAGCCTGTGTGACCTTATGGAATAATGAGGCGGGAAAAATGACCGGAAAAACACTTGAAACGGTTGAAGGGAAAAATATTTTCCAGGTGTTCCCCTTGTTGAAAAAGGAAGAAGGCATCCTTTCCCAAGCTATTGAGAAAGGGGTTTTGCAAAAGGAAAAACGCCTGGAAACCGGAATCGGAGATGACCGGTCTTTTTATGATATCACAATTTATCCTTTGGTCAGTGACAATATTGACGGGGCGGTCATAAGAATTGATAACGTAACCACCCGGATATATATGGAAGAAATGATGATCCAGACTGAAAAAATGCAGTCCATAGGGGGTCTTGCTGCGGGCATGGCCCATGAAATTAACAGCCCGCTGGCCGGTATTATCCAGAGTGCCCAGGTGATACAGAATCGGGTGAAAATAGATTTGTCGGCCAATGTTGTGGCTGCCCAAAAGACAGGTGTTGACCTGGAAAAGCTCAACCTTTATTTAGAAAAACGCCGTATTTTCAGCATGCTGCATTCCATACTGGATGCCGGACACAGAGCGGCAGATATTGTGGCAGGCATGCTGGCCTTCAGCAGGAAAAGCGAGAGTACCTTCAACCTGCACCGCCTTGAAAAAATTTTGGACCAGACCATTGATATTTTGAAAAAAGACTATGTGATAAAAAAGATGGTTGATTTCAAAAATATTCAAGTGAGCCGTGACTATGATCCGGATTTACCCGAAGTCCCCTGTGATATGGGTAAACTCCAGCAGGTTTTTTTTAATATCCTTAAAAACGGTGCCCATGCCATGGCAAGCAATCCCCAAGATCGGCCACCGCAGTTTAGATTTTCAATTCGGCAAAGCGGAGATTTTGTCATTATTGACTTGGAAGATAACGGTCCCGGAATGGATGAGGCGACAAAAATAAGGATATTCGAACCCTTTTTTACAACAAAGAAGGTAGGTGTTGGGACCGGGCTGGGACTCTATATTTCCTATTTTATTGTGGTGGAAAATCATAAGGGTACCATTACTGTTCATTCAAACCCTGGTAAAGGAACGCGGTTTTCTATCAGGATGCCCTTGAGTCAGTCTGAATAAGACATCATGAAACACTCATCTTATTCGGTATCAAGGCTTTGCGCAATTGGGGTTTATTGAATTTCATTTTTGATGCATTTCAAAAAAAAGAAAGGGCCAGGCAGCTAAAGCTACCCAGCCCAAATTTGTCAGTATCATTCAGGACATCAGGATCAAGATCAACAACAGTCAGAACACTATAATTAACAGCTCAAGTAACAGAAAGAAAATCAACTTCAGTAACAACGAATGCACGAACGGGAAACACAATAAAGGTTCGAAAGGACAAGGTCAAGAGAAATTTTTTTAAAGCCCCAACAATGCTTTTTCCAGTCCTGTCTTTTTCAAACTCATGCCTGGTCATTAATACCATCATTGTGACCCCTGGCAATACTCATTTG
>CAXHYW010000335.1:0-4999 GCA_964021475.1 uncultured Desulfobacteraceae bacterium
CGTTGACTTGTAAGCACTCCATCTGTGGGCTCCATCAAGGAGGCGATACCAGCCGAGTTTGTCAGGAACAGGCTCCACTTCAGGTGGTCAGTACAAGAAAAAAATATAAGCGTTGAAACAGCTTGGGGGAAATTTATTGAAAGATTTGAGAAAAAATTGAATTTTTGCTGATTTTAAGGATATGCTTCTGGCGGATCATGATTGCAATCCCAAAGATATAGGTGACGCAGAATTTTTTCGATGATGGAAAAGTCTTCAATAAAACTGATTATTTTCATAGTGCCCTGGCATTTGGGACAGAGCAAGGGATCAACCTCATACACTTTTTGAATCAGGCGTGCCCAGTTCTGTCTGAATTCTTTTGAAGATATTTCATTTGGTATGACAGCAGTAATGGTATCATCCATACCGGCCTTTTTTCTCATGCCCCGGGATTTGTTAGAATAGTATCCATAATATCTGACAGTCTGTTCATACCGGCTGGGAATATGAGTGACCAGCCTGGCCAGCCAGTCAAGGGCATTAAAAATTTTCCTGGATTTTCGATTATAGCGTCATTAATCTTGCCTGCTTTCTTGAACATCTTCAGCACTTTATGCTGAAATATCCTGCTCAGGTCTGTTACCATAAACTTTGGGGCTACTGTTGTCCAGAAAACAACCTTCAGAAACAATGGCATGCAGATGCGGATTGAAATTTAAAAAATCACCATAGGTCTGAACAGCGATGCTGGCACCGGGAACCGCATCATACTGGGGAATCGCTGATTTTAAATATGTGTTGATCACCTTCCAGGCGCAGACAGACAGTTTGGCCAGAAGTTTGCGGTCATATAGAAAATAAATTCTCAGCCGTTTGGGAATACTAGAATGATAAAGTTTTCGTGACTGTCTGGTTGCGGCCTATCCTGATCACGGCTGTTTCTACAATGGTGGGATTTTTCCTCCTAATTTTTGAGACCGCCGTGGGCCTATAGCGCATGAGTCCCTTAGGGATTGCTGCTGCCTCGGGGCTTCTGGTCGGCACCATTGTGACATTGGTGGCGGTGCCGGTTATGACCGCAACAGAGTTGATTTACACCCCATTGAAACTTAAGATCAGGCGACTCTTACAAAATATCAGAAGAGTATGGCGATCCTTTTACCCCAAAAAAACGGCCCAAATCAAAAGAGGTGGGAAATTACCTGGTCGAAACCTTTTACGACAACAGTTATGACCGGGACCGGGAACAGAACCCGGCCCAGAAAGCGGCCTTTTCATCCCTGAATGCCCTGATTTCAGAGAAACGAACACACACACCCGACGTTCCCTCAAAATCCTGGATTTACAATGCCGTGGCACTGGCCTGCGATGCCCAGGCCCTGGCAGAGAACAGCTACCTCCCGCCGCCGGATTTTCAGAGAAGATAAAGGGGAAAAGCCGATGTTTTAGCTTATTTTGATTATTTTCTATCTGCTACTTGTCTTTACTAATAGCCTTTAACAGATTAAGTTTAAGTTCTTCTGAATCCATTTCCTCATCAAGAAAAGCTGCCATAAGTTCATTTAATAATTCTTTATCAATACTTCCGTTCGCCACATGGTAACTGATATTTTCCATCTCTCGTAAAAATTTTTCAGCACAATATAAATATCCGTTCAAAAGCAAAAACTGAGTGCACAATACAATTGCAATTCGCTTATTGCCATCGAGAAAACAATGGAACTTACAGGTACTGAAAAACAAATGGGTTAATTTATCAGCAAAGGCTGGATAATAATAATCATTTTGAATATGGCCCAAGACACCTTCAAGCTTGCCAAGCTCCAAATAACCGATTGCACCACCACCACTTTTTTCAACGGTCTTTTTATGAATCTCAATGGCCTGCTCTATCGTAATATATTGGATATGCATGGCCATCACCTATCCTTTAGCCTTTTTAGAACATCTTTGGATTCTTCCAGCCTTTCTTCCAGCTCCTTGCTTTTCTCCCCAAGGAAACGTTCAAACTCATCTGCCTGAATCGGGGTGATATATTGTTCTAATTGCAGGTGCAATGCATCCCTGAAAGCAAGATCTCTGCTGGCCATCTTATGGCGGGCTCTTTCAAGGAGAGGCTTCCAATGGGGAAGCGCCTCAAATTTTTGAAATACTTTATCCACTTCGAATGAAGATAGTTTCCTGCCGACTCTTTGATACTCAAATTTTAATTCCTGGCTAAAACCATATTCGTAAGACGCCACAAGATCCAGAACTTCAGAATAAAAAGTATCCCGAATCTTTTCCTTGGCATTCAGCTTTAAGATTTTACGATATTCCATGGCTTTTTCTTTAAAAATGCCCACATATATTTTGTCGGTATAAAGCGGATATTTAAAATTGCCCATATCCACATAATCCTTAAGCGCATCGGTGAACCCTTTACGGTAATTTTCTTCATGGAAATATGCGAAGATGAAATTTTCATCCCTTTGATTGATATATTTTGTGCCGCCGCCCGTTCGTTGGTTGATCGTGTCAATTACAATATCTAAAATAGTGCTTCTCAAAATTCTTGCCCGTTGGCTTTCCTTCATTACCATGGCAAGATTTAAGAAGGCCCGGAAGCCAAAGACCCCTAATTGCGGGCTTTTGGAGATGTTCCCGAAATCTGTTTCGGGAACATCCAGACTTGAAATTGATTTTTTTAATGTTTTCAGTCTGTTACCCTTAAGAATCTCGTAACCATTTTGCCCCAACTCTGCTTCATGGGATTTTAAATAATTTTCAATGGTCCGTGTGGTTACTTCAAAAAAAGAAGCCACCTGTTCCTTAAGAACAACCGTTTGTCCCTCAAAAGGAAACCCTTTTATATGAACGGCTCGTTCAATTTCCTGAATAGCAAACTGATTGTTTAAAATATTCTGACGATCAACTTTTGAAACGGTTAAATCTTTACTTTCAGAAGATGGTTTTTGCTCGTTCATTGCAAACCCTCCTTATATATCCAACCCGGCACCATATTTTTCCAGCCAGAGTTTTCTTTCCCGATAATCCGGCATCACTTTATCGACCTCATTCCAAAATAAATTTGTGTGATTTCTATGATGTATATGACATAGCTCATGAACCACCATATAATCAATGATCTTTGGAGGGGCCATCATGCATTTCCAATGAAACTGCATTAAATCATTTTTTGTGCAGCTTGCCCACCTGAACCCCAGATCTTTAACTTTAACTCCGTTGGGTTTCACGCCCACTTTGGGAGCAAAAAAATGAACCCTTTGGTTCAATCTATTTTCACCTTTAATGCAATAAAATGATTCAAATGCTTTTTTTGCAGCCATTTCTCCTCCCTGGTCAATCAGAGATCTTTCCAGACAAAAACGGCCTTCTTTTAATTTTAAATCTGCCTTCTGTCCTGCAACCAATGAAAGGCGATAACTTCTACCCAGATAAAGAAAAGATTCCCCATTTACCCATTCACGAACCACGGCTGTGGCATTCAAATCACGCCACTGGGCTAAATTTTTATATATCCACATGCGTTTGCTCTCAACAATCGTATCCACCTTCTCAGGGCAGAACCCCAGGGGAGGATGCACCGTCACAATTCCATTGCGTTCGATTACTATATCTGTGGTTTTGCGCTCTGTACCGGGTAAGAGCACATAATCTATATCTTTTATGCGTCGAGCATTCATTTATTATTACCTTTCAACAAATCATCATGTCTATTTTTAGCCAATTTCATTATCTCTATTGCCACCCGTTCCCGGTTTTCTTTTAGTTCGGCAATATCCGTCAGCATTAAAGCTGTTTTTATATTGCTCCGGGCCTTTTTTTGTTTATCTGCGTTCGTCCAAAAATCAATGCTGCCGATGCTTTCCTGCAAGGTATCAACAATGGCTTCCATTAACACCTGCATTTTGACTTTGGTTTCATTTGTCATCTTGGCATTGGCAAATGTTTCGCTGACTATATGGTCAAAAAAGATAGTGGCTTCTTTGGTCATGCCGTCTTTTCCGGTCTTTCGGCCCTCTATCGCTTCAACTCTTAGTTTTTCCAGTTCATCAACCAGCAGATTCCAATGGCCCTGGTATTGATCGATCAGATTTTCAACTTTCTCAGACAGGCTTTTATAGAAGGCCGGGTCTTCATCATGATGCACGGTGCAATGTTTACGGACGGCATGTTCCATCTCACTTGCTTTGGCTTCAAGATTCCCTCCGGCGTGTTTGTTCAGATTTTCAAGAAAATCCTCGGATAGCAACTCAATAGGGGGTACCTTGGGGTTAATTCCCAAACTGATCAAATGCGAATTGATCAATTCTTTTACCTTTTCACCGGCATCTCTCAAATTTAAACTCGTATCTTTATATCGTTCTTTTGTGACGCGTAAAATATATCCAAATCGTTTTGCAGGGACGCGGTAGGGATTGGCTGCCTGGTGGGGTAAAATAATATCCATACTCATTAAAAATTTCTTCAGGTAGACATCAAAATCAGCCCTGAGTTTTTCATCTTTCAGAAGGGTAACCGCTTTATGAACCACTTTAGCATCCGCCTCCATATCCGCAAGTTTTCCTTGAACAAACTCTGCCACATGCGTCACCTTATTATTGGAAAACAATTGCAGCAACCGTTGATAGCGCTCCTCCAACACAGGCATCTCAGAGGTAATACTTTTTAAGCCCTGGGCCAGTTCTTCCTGCTCATCTGTGGCGGCATACAGGGTTAACGCTTCGGTCAGATGATTGGACAGCCCGATATAATCCACCACATACCCCCGTTTCTTGCCCTTTGCCACCCGATTGGTACGGGCAATCGCCTGCAACAGGGTATGCTCTCGTATTTTTTTATCAATATACATCACCTGCTCTATGGGAGCATCAAAGCCGGTGAGCAACATATCGCAAATAATTAAAAATGCAATACCGGTGTATTCCTTGTCCGGATCATCAAAATCAAAGGGCTTGCAAAAATTACGCTTTGCATCCCAGATTTTGGCCTGTTTTCGAGATTCAGTGATATA
>CAXHYW010000336.1:0-4981 GCA_964021475.1 uncultured Desulfobacteraceae bacterium
GATTCTCCGGAGTGACTGGAGTTCAGACGTGTGCTCTTCCGATCTTTATATATTCCCCCTCAAAAATCAGGCGGAACAGGAGTTGCCGCATCCCTCTCCCCTGGGGTAATGCAATCAAAGATTATTATCAAACACCTTAGTTTGAAACCGGATCCTGTATTAATGAATACCCCCTTTGATATTCAGATTCTGTTCCGGATGGATGTCCGAAATGCAACAGTAAATCAAATTCCGGTCCAGGTATGGTTCACCATTGAACAGGACAATGAAGTGCTGTTTACAACCCGGATTGCAGAGGTAAGGGCCGATGTCGGAAAAGTTACCACCTGGACCCAGCACATGGATCCTGTCCCGGCAAGGGGAACTTTTACAGTGATTGCCAAAGTTCAATTTAAAAATATCCAGACAGAAAAACAGGTCGTGTTAACCATTCGGTAAAAGGATACGATCACTGAAACAAAAGACTATCTTAAAAAAGCCACCGGGCATACTAAAAAGGTCAGTAATGAAAAAAGTGACGGCAGAAAAAAGAATCTGTCTGTAGTTATTGTTATCTGAATCTAAGGCCATAACACTCCTTTGATTGCGTTAAATTGATTTAGATTCTCAGGTATGCGCCATTCAAGCCTTACAGCATCGGAAAATGGCTCTCCTGTGACAAATAGTTGACCCTCTTGAAAAGATTCAGGCTGAAAATAACAGGCAGTCTTTTTTGACATCTTCACACAACCATCAACCACATCAATTAGTATCAGACGCTGGCGGCGAAAGAGGCCAAAACGGCGGAAATATTGGGGAATAACAAGATACCTGGAATCATCCGACCAGATAAAACTTGGATTGCAGTTATCAAGTTTAAAGCCGTTGGACAATTCAAGGGTGCCTATTGTAGGGTTGCCCATAGACACTTCTGTTGCCCGGGAAATCTTTGCAACCCATATTCCATCTGGTGACTTCAATTGAAATTTGTCTCTCCAGATGGGAAGATTATAGGGGAAATCATGGTCATTCATATCTCTTCCAGTTATTTTATAACTTTTGTTTTTCGGTTTTTTTTATAAATTTTTGAAATCCCGTTGGTTCTGTTTTGTGTGGAACACAAAACATTTTTTTTATTACGGAGCGAACAGGAATTGAGATAACCATGCTTAACAGACACCCCAGAATACTCCACCACCTTGAAAGTTGTATCACAGGTAAAATGCCTAAGGAAAGCAACACCATGCCAATAGTCCAGTAGGCACCAAATGACATGTCTCCTCCCATTGTCGATGACACATTGCCTTTGCAATCCCGTATAAAAAAAAGGATAGAATAAAACAAGAGTAAGAATCCGATTGTTGCTATAATCCAGTTCATAATTTCTTTTCCTTTTTGCAGTCTTTGTACTTTTAATACTTGAAGTGCTTTAATTTCATCTCTTTTCCAATTATTTAATGGTTAATTTCATGCTTTTTTCAGCCAGGAGTTCTTTGTATTTAACAAACACTTTGATTGTATAGACACCTTTTGCAGGCACCGGTTTCATATGCTGTGTCCGAGTATTTATCTCCCTGTTATTCACCTGGATGGAATAGGATTTTGATGGAAAAAGAATCTTATTGTTCTGAAGAACCTTAAAATAAAAGATAGTTGCAATTTTATTATCTGCTGAACCCGGGATATCCGCTTTAAACCTGACACGAAAATCAAAAGCCTGGTTCACAGGTACCGGGTCAGGTTCAAGGGTAAGGCTTGTGATTTCAAGGGTTGGCGTTCGATTTTCTTTGGTCGTTGCCAATGGTGTTTTCCCAGCTTCTATATATTTTTTTGCCGTTTTGAACTGATCCTGGTAAAATTTTCTGGTGGGGGAGGATGCAGGGGCTCGCTTTATGACGGTTGCTCTGATTTTCAGGATATCAGGATTAAGGTCATTGGCTTTTTTAAAATTTACCATAGCCTTGTCCAGATTTCCGTTTAAATGGTGGAAATATGCTAAATGATAAAAAACTGTGGGATCCGGCTTTACCCTTAAAGCTTTTCCCGCGGCCTCAAAGGCTTTTACCCGGCTGCCATGCAACCAGTATGCAGTACTCATGTTTGTTAATAAAACCAAGTCTTTAGGGTTAATTTCATTCGCTTTTTGAAATTGTGCGACAGCCTCATTGTAATTACCACGGAAAAAATTTATCAGTCCCATATAATTCCAGGCATTAATCGCTTTAGGATTGATCTCAATCGTCTTTTGGAAATCTTTATATGCCAGGCTGTATTTGTTTTGATCAAAATAAATTTTTCCCCTTGATTCGTATGACAGACTATGAGTTGGATAATACTCTATTGATCTGTTAATGCTAACCATGGCAGTGTCAATTTCCCCAAGCTGACTGTGAGCCTTCGCTTTATTCTGAAAAAGAAATCCTTTCACATTTTCAGTAGTCATGTCTTTATAGCCAATATCTTTAAAAAATTTGACAACTTGGGCAGTTGTTTGTTTGCTGTCCAGAGCTTTAGTTATATCGTTTAACGCTTTTTTAGGTTTTTTCGACCATAAATAACTTTGTGCCCTTAAATAATAAACGTCTCCTCTATTTTTATCAGAATTGATTATTCGGGAAAACCAGTCAATTGAAGAAGGATATTCTCCTTTTCGCTGATAGGCATATCCTTCAAGCAAGTAAACGGTATGATCATCGGGACGGATTTCTCTGAGTTTTTCACACTGCTTTATGACCTTGTCATATCGATTATTACTCAAGTCCACATAAATAAGCTTAAGGTCTGAATTATAGGTTTTCCCAGCATTTTTGCGCAACCATTCATTAGAGTTGTCTCTGACCTTTTGCATTGATGACCTTGTGTCATTGGAAGTTACGCAGCCACAGGTAAAAAACATAATAAATAAAAAAAGAATAATGATTGCCCGATTGGTTTTTATAAATAGTGTCATTTGTTTGTCCTTAATTTATGATCAATTTTATAGTCTTTTCAGCCAAAAGTTCTTTATGCTTAACAAACACCTTAATTGTATAGGCACCTTTGGCAGGCACCGGGGTCATATGCTGTTTCCTGGTAGTTGTTTTCCCGTTAGTCACCTTGATGGAATAGGATTTTGATGTAAAAAGAATCTTATTGTTCTGAAGGACTTTAACATTTTCTTTTGGAACATACGGATTCAGCCTCGGTCTGCTTGTGCAGCCACTGATCAATATCAGTATTGACAGGCTGAGCCATATATAATTTAGTCTCATTGGTTGTCCTGTAATCTAAATGGGTACTCGCAGGTAAATGTGCACTCGCCGGGGGTCATCCACCAGTTAGCGCCTGCATCATTGTAGCCCACATCAAAATACTTTTCATAACCAAACTTTACGTTGGGATAGACAATAAAACCTGCGGTATAGTCTTCCTGCAGTTTTATAAAAAGTGCATCAGCAGGAAATCTGTGTTCATTGGCACCCGTTGACATTGAGTACAGGTCTTCTAAAAGATCATTACCGGCTATTTTGTATTCATACCCACCAATTTCTTTTACAATAAAGATAGTGCCTTTGTTGATCTTAAAGTTAGTGCAGCTTATGTCACAATTGGCGATCATTACAACCGGATACTGCTGTGCCTCTGCCTGGGTCAAATAGCGGATCTCTTTTTTTGCACTGCATCCTGTGAAAGCAAACACAAGCAATAATTCGATGAATGAATTTTTTATCATTGCTGGCTCCTATGTTTTGTAACGTATGAATGCAGCCGGTTTGATTTCAAAAGATATCCTCAATTGTTTTTTTTCTTTTTTAATCCTCCTTTGGTTTCCAAGGTGATCTTCGACAATCATTAAGTTTTTAGTTTTGACTATTTTTATCATTAATACCTGTTAACGTTAATTTGGGTCCCAATTGTGATTCTTACACCCACCAGACGTATTAATAAAACTTATACCTTTAGTGCTAAGTCCACATAGGTCACAAATCCTGTCGTTACTATTATCAATTGCAGCGTTATTTATAATTTTGATGTGATAATCCCCAATACCTGAAGTATTCCATTTGCAATATATGGTATGCCCCTGGCATGTTTTGGTGGTCTTATTCCCTGAGCCACCCCAGGTTTTGGATCCCGGATACGTAGTGCCCGCTGTCGGCATTGGACGTGACTGCCAGACAGATCCTGAAGTGGGAAGCGGTTTTGAACCTCCCCCTGAAGATCTATTGCCCCCTTGTTGTACTCCCTGCACTCCCTTGACAACCTCATTAAATACATCCATCCAGTTTGTCTGATTCTGCGGCTGCTGGGGCCTCTGGGCTTGTTGCTGCTGTCGTTGCTGAGCGGCACGCTGATCTTTAATTCGCTGATTATATTCGGCAACAAGTGTCTTGCCCCACTGCCAGATCCCGGCATCAATATGACACTTATTCTGATGGGCCTCTCCCATAAAGCCATGTGCAGCCTTGGCATTATTAGCCTGGCAGGCAGCCCGAATATTGGCTGAGATGTTGTTACAGACCTGGTCCTGTCTGGCACTATTGATTGATCCCTGCACCTGAGCTGTCCATGAGGTGCATTCGCTTGCTTCATTAACGATTGACTGAGCTGCATTCAGTGAGCCGTCTGTTATGGCATTTTTAGCTGCTTGATAGTATTCACCACAACTGATACACCGCCCTTGAGATGGGCTGAGGATAAGGCCGTCCGTGCAGATGCAATTACCTTGAACGGCAGTGCTTCCCGGAATATGGCTGCAATCAATATCAGCTACGGAATGCGTTGTCTCATCTGCTGTTGTTTCACCCCCTGTTGTGCCGAACAAATCGCCTTGACCGGTTTGAGAATCTTCACCCCCTGTTGTGCCGAACAGATTGTTCTCCTTATCAGATACGATACATTTTCCAGTATCCGAACACATAGATCCCTGTGGACAATCCCCATCAGATTGGCAGTTAACAGTTTCCTGTTCAACGCATTTGCCATTATGGCAAACATATCCCGGCTCACAGTCTGCATCAGT
>CAXHYW010000337.1:0-4961 GCA_964021475.1 uncultured Desulfobacteraceae bacterium
AACACCTCCATGATCTGTTTGCCTTCACCATCCTGCTCCATTTCACCCGGATTGAGGCCATGGGCCACATTCCAGTAGTTTGAGGAAGGCATGATCATCTCGGAATAGTTGATATAGTGATTCAGGCTGTCCACCGTGGGAATCCCCCCGGACCTTCTAACAGCCGCAACAGCGGCCCCGACTTTGTGCCGGAACAGGCTGCCGTTCACCGTGGAAACGAAAAAGGCTCTATCAAGAAAAGACTTCATTGTCCCTGCCACACCGGAAAAGTAAACCGGAGAACCCAGCAGAATACCATCGGCTTCTTTCATCTTCTGAATCCATTCATTTACCGGATCATCCTTTAAGGTACAGGCTTCATCCTGATTTTTCGCACAGCCATAGCAGGCAATGCATCCCCTGACCTTTTCTTTGCCGACATTGATCATCTCAGTTTCAATACCGGCCTTTTCCAATTCAGCTAAAACCGTGTTCATAGAGCCGGCGGTATTTCCTTTTTTTCTGGCGCTGCCGTTAAATCCAATAACTTTCAAATGTATTCTCCTTTTTGTTGATGATTGACATTCTGTAAGAAACCGGGTCATCCCCAAATCATTCCGGGACGATGTCCTATATTTTCAAGATCATAAAAACATATTCCCCCTGGTTGAAATCAATGGTCAAATTCGCCCCCCTGCCCTCTGCATACCGTATCCAGAAGGGCCGGTCATTCACCCCGCATTCATGATTGGGATAGGACTCACCTGTTTTTCCATTTTTCCAGGAAAGAATCATGGGGGAATCACATTTTTCAAAAGCGGTTTCCTTTGCCAGTTGCTTGGCCTTTAAAAAGTCAAACCCCTCTTGGGTTATATCAAACTTTATATATTCTTCGGATTGGTTTTCCGACACTGTAAATATCTGTCCCATGGATATCTCCTTATTCATCATTCATTTTGATTGCGCCAGTGGATCATATGGGATCATATGGGATCATATTGGATCACATAATACAAAACGCAATTAAGACCAATATAAGGATTGATTTAGAATTGACAACAAGACCCATTCAACGTAGAACCCATGACCAAGGAAGCCTATGAAAAAAAACAAAAAAAAATCAATCATGGGATGGATGTGGAAAAAGGCGTTTACGGTTGTCCTTGTTCTGATCTTTTTTTCCGTTTCCCAGGTGGTGCTTTTCAAGTATGTGAATCCCACGGGAACCGTTAACATGATCTGGGAACAGCTGCTGGCCAAGGTCAACAAGACCGTTTATATCCCATCAGCCTATGGGTGGAGAAACCTTGATAAAATATCTGCGAACCTTCAGCAGGCGGTTCTGGCTTCGGAAGACCAACGTTTCCTGTCCCACAACGGATTTGATTTTAAAGAGATGAAAATCGTGATTGAAGATATCATAGAAACTCAAAGGTTTCGGGGGGCCAGCACCATCAGCATGCAGGCGGCACGATCCCTCTTTCTGCCTTCCAGTAGAAGCCTTTTGAGAAAAGCTATAGAAGCATGGTATACGATTTTAATCGAATTTTTCTGGGACAAACAAAGAATTTTTGAAATCTATCTAAATACTGTGGATTGGGGAACCCGCACGGTGGGAGCCCAGGCCGGGGCACAGCGCTATTTTTCTTGCAATGCCGACCAATTGACACAGACCCAGTCAGCGCTCATGGCAGCGATATTGCCAAGCCCACACAAATGGTCTGCCAAAAAGCCCAGCGCCTACATTCAAAAACGCCATAGGCGAATACTCAAACAAATGCCACACATGCGCCTGCCCTAGGAATACCCAGGGCAGCAATCAAAAACAAATCAAAATAGACGACCCAAAAAATAGAGTTGAATTTATTAAAAATCCATAAGCTCCACATCAAAAAGCAAGGTGGCTTTGGGGGGGATAATACCAGGATAACCCTTCTCCCCATAGGCCTGGGGATAGGGGATCAGCAGTCGCCGCATTTCCCCTTTTTTCATACCAGCTATCCCTAAATCCCACCCCTTGATCACCTCACCTTTTCCAAGGACAAACTGGATGGGTTTATTCCGGTCCCGGGATGAGTCAAACTTTTTTCCATTCTCCAACACACCGGTATAATGGACACTTATCTTTTCTCCAAGCTTTGCTGCCGGCCCTTCCCCCTCTTTGAGAAGTACATACATGGGACCACCCTCTATTTTCAGAGCATCGGGGTGCTTTTGCATCATTTTATTCTCAAATTCGGACATATATTTTTTCAGACCGGCCGCTTGCTGTGCGGCCAGATTATTACTTGCAGCATCAAGGCTTGCCTGGTCTGTTTTAAAGGCCAGGGCATCCTTGCCCTTACGAATAATATTCAAATGATTAATCCGGTCTCCCTTGCGAATATCGTGGACCACATCCTGGCCGGATACTACTTTACCAAATACAGAATGCTTTAAATCCAGCCACGGGGTTTCCTTGTGGGTGATAAAGAACTGACTGCCATTGGTATTGGGACCTGAATTTGCCATGGAAAGAATCCCGGGGCCGCTATGGGTCAGGGAAGGATGAAACTCATCGGCAAATTGATACCCAGGGCCACCCCGGCCAGTTCCTTGGGGGTCACCGCCCTGGATCATGAAGTTGGGAATCACCCGGTGAAAAACCGTGTCGTCATAAAACTTTATACCGGCCTTTTTGTTTGATTTCTTGGTGCCCTCGGCAAGCCCCACAAAATTGGCCACGGTATTGGGAACCAATTTGAAATAAAGTTCTGCCAGAATGGTTCCCCGGGTGGTTTCAAATTCGGCATAGACCCCGTCATCCAGTTTCTCAATATCCGTTGCTGCCAGGGACGAAGCCGGTAAAACCAGCAAGAGTGAAGACAAAAAAAGTCCGGTTGCGAACAACCAGGTGAACAAAAAACGACAGGGTCTGTGAACAACAGAATTTACCATGGGTTTATCCCTTTTATTATGGTTATCAATATTATTTTTCATACGAATCATTTATTAAATTACGCCTTTATAAGTTGAGATAGCGCATTTCAATAGCCAAAAGACCATCCATTCTAACCTTTCCGGGGAGAGATTAATGGATATTTTTGAATTTATCAAGGACAATAAAAGAGGACAATAAAAAACCTCAACCGTTATGTTGCAGAGGAAAAAAAAGGTTCCATCTAAAAAAAATAAAAATGATAAAAAAAAGGATAAGAGCCAAGAGAGCCTAAAAGGAAGGTATCGAGATTTTTTTGTGGGGTGAGTGACGGGGTTTGAACCCGCGGCCACCAGGACCACAACCTAGTGCTCTACCAACTGAGCTACACCCACCACAAAAAAACTTGTACTTTCTACCAGAGACAGCTTTTTTTAGCAACTCTTTTTTTATTATCCTTACAAAATTTATGTTAATAGCCATCTCACATTTAAGATTGACCTTGACCCGTTGTTTGACTATTATCCCTCTGGTATAGAGGTACACAAAACTAATTAAAGGACACTCTCATGAACGCATTGATAATTTTTATGGTAAGGCTGATTATAGGCCTTGCCTTTGGTATCATTCTAATCCGGCTGTTCAGACCGGAATGGGGTATTTACCACGGGGTTATAACCGGTATCATTCTGGTGACCCTTGCCTACGTTTTTCGCTTTTTCAGAAAAAAATAACAATAGACATGGCCCTGGAGGGGTGTTGCATTGGAAAATATAATATTAGGAACCGCCGGTCACATTGACCATGGCAAAACCAGCCTGGTCAAGGCATTAACCGGCGTTGAAACCGACCGGCTCAAAGAAGAAAAAGAAAGGGGCATTACCATCGAATTGGGCTTTGCCTCCCTTGACCTCCCGGACGGAAGACATGTTGGTATTGTGGACATGCCCGGCCATGAAAAATTTGTCAAAAACATGGTGGCAGGCTCCAGCGGCATTGATGTGGTGACCATGGTCATTGCGGCGGATGAAGGGGTGATGCCACAGACCCGGGAGCACATGGAAATCTGTAATCTCATGGGAATCCAGCACGGAATCATCGCCCTGACCAAGACAGACATGGTGGATGAAGATCTCCTGGAAATGGCCCTTGATGATGTCAACGATTTTATCCAGGGCACCTTTCTGGAGGGAAAACCCATCGTCCCCCTATCCTCGGCAACGGGCGAGGGTTTGGAAGAGTTCATTGCCACCCTTGAATCCATTTGCAAGCAAATTCCCCAACGCAAATTTTCTTCCATTTTCCGGCTACCCGTGGACCGGGTTTTTTCCATGAAAGGATTTGGCACCGTGATCACCGGCACCCTTTCTTCGGGCACCATCCATGTGGGTGATGACATCATGGTTTATCCCAAACGGATCACCTCCAAGGTCAGGGGAATCCAGGTCCACAGCAGCAGCGTGGAAACCGTATCCGCCGGCACACGGACGGCCATCAATTTCCAGGGACTGGACAAAGAATCGGTTTTCCGGGGAGATATTCTCTCCACCCCGGACACCCTCATTGAAAGCTATATGCTGGATGCCCATTTCCACTACTTAAAAAGCAACGGCAAACCGGCCAAACCCAGAACCCGGATAAGATTTCATTCCGGAACCAGTGAAATTTTAGGGTATATGGTCCTTTTAGACAGGGAAGAGCTGTTGCCGGGAGATTCGGCCCCGGTCCAGTTTCGTCTGGAGTCCCCGGTGTGCTGTATTAAAGATGACCGATATGTGATCCGAAGTTATTCTCCGGTAAAAACCATTGGCGGCGGTGCAATTCTCAACCCAGTTTCCCAAAAGCATAAATTGTTTGACAAAAATGTGGTCCGGGGGCTTGAAGGCCTGCTGGAAGATGATGGCACACAGACCATCTCCTTTTTTCTGTCCTTAAAAGGATATGCCGGGTTGTCACTGAACCAATTGCGGGTGATGACCAATCTTTCGGATAAGAAGCTGGCCACAACCCTCCAGAAGATGCTGGCAAAACAGGAGATCGTCCAGACAGACAAGGAGAGGCAAAT
>CAXHYW010000338.1:0-4957 GCA_964021475.1 uncultured Desulfobacteraceae bacterium
CGGGCAGGGGAAGGTTCTGGATGGTGGTTAGCAGATTCCGGATGGTCAGAATGAAGCGTTTGACCTCCTCCGGGGTCAGAGTGGCCCTTTCCTTCAGGTCGGCTCCGGCGCAAAAGGATTTTTCTCCGGCACCTGTGATGATGACGCACCGAATATCGGTCCGAAATTGCAGGGTCTCGATTTTATCCTTAAGCGCATGCAATAGATCAAAATTCAGGCAGTTCATTACCCGGGGCCGGTTCAGGGTCAGGCAGATGGCCTGGTTCTTTTCTTCGATCAGCAAAAGATCGTCACTCATAGGTGTCTCCATTATACGGCTTAACAGCCGATATATCTTGAAATGACCAGTCGTTGGATTTCCGAGGTGCCTTCCCCAATTTCAAGAAGTTTATGGTCCCGGTAAAATCTTTCCACATTGTATTCTTTCATCAACCCATAGCCCCCGTGGATCTGGACCGCATGGTTCGCCACCCGGCCCATAACTTCAGAGCAGTATAACTTGCCCATGGCCGCTTCCTTTTCATAGGGGCGATGGTTGGATTTCAGCCAGCAGGCTTTATAAAGAAGGTTTCGGGCGCATTCGATTTCCATGGCAGAGTCGGCCAACTTGAAGGCAATGGCCTGGAATTTGGAAATAGGCTGACCAAATTGTTGTCTTTCCCGGGCATATTTAAGGCCCAGATCATAGGCCCCCTGGGCACCACCCAACCCCATGGCGCCGATGGACAGGCGTCCTCCGTCCAGGGTGGAGAGCATCTGGTGGAAGCCGTCTCCTTTTTTCCCCAGGATATTGTCTTTGGGAACCCTTACATCGTCAAAATAAAGTTCAGCCGTGTTGGAGGCACGCCACATCATTTTCTTGTGCATGGGGATCGCTTTGAATCCCGGCGTCCCGGATTCAACCAGGATACAGGAATATTCGGGTTTCCCATTGTCCCGGGTGCCGGTAATGGCCTGGACCGTAACGCCCATGCTCAAATCACAGGCTGCATTCGTGATAAATATTTTCGATCCGTTGATCACCCATTCGTTCCCGTCTAGAACCGCTGTGGTTTTGCTGCCCCCGGCATCGGAACCGGCCGTGGGCTCGGTGAGACCAAATCCCCACAACCCTTCACCAGAGCTAAGCTTTGGCAGATACTTTTGTTTTTGTGCTTCTGTTCCAAAATAGTAAATCGGGCCAATCCCCAGGGAGTTGGCCGCGGCAATGGTGGCTGCCTGGGAGCCGTCTATCCTGGCCACTTCTTCCACCGCAATGATATAGGAAATATAATCCATTGCCTGGCCTTCATATTTTTCCGAAACAAACATGCCGAAAAGACCGATTTCTCCCATTTTTTTGGTAAGCTTGCTTGAAAATTCTTCCTTTTCATCAAGCTCCCCTGCAATGGGGGCAATCTCTTTCTGGGCAAACTTTCTGACTTCCTTACGGATCATCTCCTGCTCTTTGGTAAGGTCAAAATCCACCCTTTGCCTCCTTCATATTTTTTGGGTTAACTTGTTTGCGTATACCGGTTCAGCTCTTGTGCTCGGGATATCGAAAAAAAACTGATCGAGCGCTCAGTCTATTTTTAAGATACTATAATTAAAGCAATTATTTTGTCAAACAGTTTTTTATTTCAGGAATGGATAAAAAATTGATCCGAGGTAAAAGCCCTGCAAAATAAGCAGATACAACAATAAATTTCTAGAAATTTGGGCAAACTTCAAGGATAGGTTGGCAGAAAGAGGGGGGAGGAAGAGATTATTTAGTGAATGGAATTCGGTTATTTGTTTTTAAATTTTGAGATTTCATCTTGTTCTACTTGCCAGGTATTATTGGTTTTATCCAGGAACCCTTTCAAGAACCCACTCCGAATAAACCCTTTAATTTTAGCAGAAGAGAGGCCGGAAAGTTTGGAAAATGCCTCAACCCCGATGGTGGGTTCTGTTGTTTTTGTGGATAATCGTTTTTCTTTTTTCTTTTTGGCCTGAAATTTTTGGGAACCTAAAATTTTTTCAAGCTCAGACTCAGGAATATGCCATTGCCGGTTGCTGATTTTTTTACCGGAGATATAACCGGTTTTAAGAAACCGTCGTACTTTGATAGGATCCATTCGGGTTTCTCTCGCAAATTGTTCCACAGATGACCAGCCTTGTGGCGGCGGGACTTCTGCCATGGTATCCTTGGCAAGATCTTCGGCAATGGTCCGGATGGAAGCTTCAATATTAAATTCTCCCATCCGGGTGACAAAGGGAACAATTATAACGGGGTTGTTTTTTAGTTCAGCGGGGATTTGAGGCGTGGTGTGGCTGATTTTTGGAACCGCCACGTCAAAGAAAAACCCCTTTTTAGACAGTGTTGCCTTGGCATTACCTGTGATCATATTGGTCAGTTCTCCGGCGAGATCGTATAATTCTTCCCGGGAAGAGGTTGCATGACCATCAAACAGCTTAACCAGAATTTTATTTAAGAAGAGGCTGGAAAAATGAATACCGAAATAGCCATTAATTCCATGGCCGTTGAGTCCGATAAATCCAATGATATCCCCACTTGTTCCCGGTTTGGTTCTGACAAGGGGCTGTCCCGGCTTAGAACCGATACCGGCAAAGGTTTTAAATACATCAATGGATGCATTGATAAATGGATTTATATAGTCAACGTTCATACTGTCCTTTTTGTTCAGAAAAATAAGCTGTAAGTATAGCTCCGGTATGGATCTTTTACAAGATGCCCTGATTCTTTTTTAAAAAGTAATTTAAATCATCATGGGAAAAAGGTATAATATACCCAATTCAAGCAAATCCCTCTGGGGGAGCGCAGTTTGTGCCAGGGCAATCTGGTGTCAATTCATAGTATCCGGTCGATCTGTGACCGGAAAGGGGGCATTATGAAGTTTGAAAAAATATTAAATCCGGTTGACGGATCAACACACTCCATGCATTCAACCCAGTCTGCTATTGAGCTGGCCAGACAATTTAAATCCAAAATTGTGCTGTTACACTGTCATAGTCGATTTCCAGTGGTATTGAGTGAGCCCTATTTCCAGCAAGCAATTGATGAAATAATGAAAACATCTGAAGAGCTGATGAAGCCTTTTGAAACGATTCTGGAAGAAAGCGGGGTGGATTATGAGGTCAGAATTCTGGAAGGACTTCCCGGAACCACCATTGCAGAGATTGCAAAACTGGATAACATAGACTTGATCGTCATGGGATCCCGAGGGGTCTCAAATTTTGAAGGGCTGTTCCTGGGCAGTGTAGCCCACCAGGTACTTCACAAATCCCAATGCCCTGTGTTTATTGTTAAATAAGAAATGTCAGCGGTTTTTTTGTTTTTTAGATTACCTCCATGCCATTTTCCATGATTTCCTCGATAAAGGGGGGCACCAGGGAAGGGTCCAGGTGGCTGGCGCTGATTTTTTCCAGAATTTTTAAGGCGTGTTCAGTACTTTGGGCGGCCTGATAGGAGCGGGTGGTGGTGATGGCGTCGAAACAATCGGCCACGGCAAGGATCTTAGCCCCCACGGGGATTTGTTCTCCGGTAAGACCTTTGGGATAGCCGGTGCCATCCATTTTTTCATGGTGGGCCACGACATAGTCAATGGAGGGACCCAGAAAATCCAATCCCTGTAAAATTTTATGGGCCCGGATCGGATGCTGACGGATCTGGGCAAACATTTCTTCAGAAACCGTTGTCCCGGTGTTTTCAAAGACCTGATCAGAGAAACCAATCTTGCCAATATCGTGGAGCAAACCTGCTATGTGTATCTCGTGGGTATTTTTTTGGGACAGACCCAGACGAAGGGCCAATCGTTTGGAATAGGCCGCCACGCGCTCGGCATGCCCCTGGGTATATTTGTCCCGGGTTCCAAGAGCCTTTGCAATGGAGCCAACGGTCTTGAGCGTGTTCTGCTTGATGACGTCATTGAGCATTAGTTGCTGTTCCACCATGAGTTGGAGGGTGTATTCTCTGGCTTCAACCTTGACCATCATCATGCCCACGGCTTCGGCAACTCGTTGGATGCTCTCGCTGTAGTCTTCGGTGGTAAAGGCCATGATGTCGTTGGAATAGTCGCCCTGGGAAATGTTTTCCAATATTTTGATCAGTTGATCCACTTCGTCGGTCATGTTTTTCTCCAAATATAGGCATTGTGAATTTAGTTTGGATTCGATGGATTCAGGCTTTACTTTTTTGATACAAGGCAGATCCTCTTTCTTGCACAGTTCATAAATTCAGTAAGGGTAGGAGAAAGCCATTTGTTTTTGTGCCAAATCATGGACACAGAGGTTTCTAAAATTTCATCTTTTAGGGGCAGTATCACAAGTTTACTTTTTTCAATCTCATTTTGGACGGATAGTTTTGGAATAATGGTTATTCCAAGTCCTTTTATCACACATTGCTTAACTGCTTCGACACTGTTAAATTCCATTTTTGCACCGGTTTTGATATTGGCCTCTGATAACATTTTTTCAAAGACCATTTTATATCCGCAGTCGTGTTTTGGGAGAATAATTGTTTCACCCGCCATATCCTTGATGGAAATCTCCTCCTTCATTGTAAGACGATGATCCGGACCTGCGATTAGAACCAGAGGTTCGATTCTTAAGGATTCTGTTTGGAATCCATTCCCATCTGTATAATCGGTAAATAAAAATGCCAGATCGATAATACCGGATCTCAACTCATCCTTAAGTGAGGCCAAAGAACAGGTTTCCACATTAAAACTAACCCGGGGATATTTTGCGCTAAATTGTGCAAGAATGTCAGGTATTAAATAGGCCCCGATTGACTGGGATGCTCTCAGGGAAATAAGGCCGAAGGGTTCGCAGTTTTCCCTAAGATCCGAGAGGGTCTCTTTCTCAAGGTTGATGATTTTTTGGGAATACCGAACCAATTTATGGCCCGCATCGGTTAAGATAATTTTTTTCCCAAGCCGGTCAAATAGAAGCAGATCCAGTTCTTCTTCGAGAAGTT
>CAXHYW010000339.1:0-4952 GCA_964021475.1 uncultured Desulfobacteraceae bacterium
ACCAGGTATCGGAAATCATACAAACCAGGCAGGCCAGAACAACCAATAAAATTCAGCGGCAGTCCAAGGGTGAAGTCGTATTTGAAAATATCACCATTTACCCCCTCATCACTAGTGGTGTGGAAGGGGCTGTCATACGAATTGACGATGTAACGGAACAGGTCAGACTTGAAGAAATGATGATCCAATCGGAAAAAATGGTCTCTGTTGGCGGACTGGCTGCTGGAATGGCCCATGAAATAAACAATCCTTTGGCAGGAATCATTCAAAATACCCAAGTGCTCTCCCTGAGGCTGACAAAGGATAATCCGGCCAACCTACAGGCAGCCCAAGAGGTCGGGATCACCTTTGACCAGGTTAAGGCCTTTATGGAAAACCGAAATGTGATCAGCCAACTTGACATGGTCCACAAATCAGGCATCCGGGCGGCAAGTATCGTAGAAAATATGCTCTCCTTTTCCAGAAAAGCCAATAAGGGAAAATCAGAATCCAGCCTTGGGGCTCTCATGGATAAAACCCTGAAACTTGCCAGAAATGATTTTGATACAAAAAAGAATTTCGATTTTAAAAAAATTATACTGACAAAGGATTATGCCCCTGACTTAGAACCTATTAGCTGTGAACCAGGTAAAATCCAGCAGGTTTTCCTGAATATTATTAAAAATGCAGCAGATGCCATGCACACAGATGCCCCCCCATCTAAAGCACCCGAGATCAACATCCAGATCTTTGAAACTGCCTCCCACGGGGTGGTCAAAATAAAAGACAATGGACCGGGAATGGATACAGACACACAGCAGCGGCTGTTTGAACCTTTTTTTACAACCAAGCCACCTGGCCAGGGAACCGGTCTGGGTCTATCTGTTTCCTATAATATCATTGTGAATGATCACCGAGGAACCATGGATGTGAGCTCCTCCAAGGGCAAAGGTAGCCAATTCACCATAAAACTTCCCCGCTCTGCCGGGCAATAGCTCTTCTGGTTAAAATCCATAGCGAATTCTAATAAAAATCCGGTCATTATCCCCAATGTTCCGGGTTTCTATTTTTTTCTCCCCTGACTGGTAAAACACAAGCCCCCCGGTCAGGGATATGGAATCACTGATTTTATAGGCAGATTCAAACCTATGGAACCCCCCGTTTTCAAATTGTTTTCCCCAAATCATCCCCAGATAGACCAGGGTCAATCTCTCATGGAGAAAGGTTCTGGAAATTCTAAAGGCCGTCTGAAGCTCGGTTTCAATGGCATAATCCGGCATATTTTCTAAAGCTGGATCCCAGTTGGTGTGATGACGAATCGCCGATTCCAGGCTGATAAAGGTCTCCTTAAAACCAGTGTATTCCATCCCTGCCATGACATCCATTCGTGAAAAATCCTGGTCAGGATTATTAAAATATCGTAACCCGTCAAAAAAAGCTGCCTCTGCCTTGAACAAAAAATTTCCATGGGCAGCACTGACAGAAGCGCCTGCCATGGTCAGCCTGGCATGGTCGAGAAAAGGTGGGGTATTCCCGGACATGACCATGTGGGGCTTGTCATTAAAAATTCTGGCCAGATAAAGGGATAGATCCCAATACTCGAACCTGCCATTGGCAGCCAGGGCCCATTCCGGGTGGTCCAGAAACGTGTCCGGACCTTTGTCCTCAGGAAGAGGAACCCCATAGGGATAGAAGTCAGACCCCCAGGGGGGCTCCTTGTTAAACCGTCCCTCATGGACAAGGACACCCGTGAGACTAAATTGATCCCAATAGTAATCCATCCGGGTCATGGCAACCGGCAAGCGCAGCTCTTCAATATCAACAAGCCCAGGCTGCCTCAGATCCAGGGGATTCAGCACATCAACCACGCGGATACTGTCTGAACTGCCCCACACAAGCACCTGTCGGCCCAATTTAATATCCAGATTACGGGTCAGGCTGCCCAGGATAAAGGCCTCCATGAGTTCCGCCTCCTTTTCCTGGGTATCCAGTACCTGGGGGGTATAATTATCCCGGCCTTGGAGGGAATATACTGTGTCAAACAAAGCCCGGCCGGACACCTTGACCTTCCAGTCAGTTGAAAATGTATAGGAAACTTCACCCATGGCCTCGGTGTAAAGACTGGACAGCCCGCGCCAGTCTGTCTGCCCTGCCCTGGGGGCCGAGTGGGAAATATTATAGGAAGAACCCAGCTCAAGGTATGCTTTTATGGACAAGGACCGATTCCCGGGTTCATCAGTTATAGATGATTTGTTTGGCTCTCCCAAATCATTGGAAGTGGATGGCAGATCATCATCAAATCCATCCAGAATTTCGTCCACTGGGTCAGCAACCGCTGGGGCCAGTTTCATTGTATTGGTAAGCTTTGGCTGATTTTGTCCCAGGGCGCTTCCTGCCCATGCCCCATGGAAAGAAATCACCACTATAAAAACCAGTCCTAAAAAAAAACCCCGGTAAAAAAAATCCCGGTAAAAAAAAGCTGACCCTAGCATCAGATCCCTTTTTCCATTTTCCGGGTGGTGAACATGTCCGGGTCCAGATTCTGGTTGAACCGCACCCGGTCCAGGGTGAGAATAGTTTTATGAATTATCTGCCTCTCCCTTTTCCGGGTCACTGTGAGGTGGGTTCCCACCCATATCCCCTCAATCTGCTCAAGCTTTTTCACATCAAAATATTTTTTATCACGGCTCCCCTGCACCCAGGCCAGAGTACGGACAACAAAATGGTTATCCTGGCGAACAAAGACCAGGGCCTTGTCATACCCGTTTTCCTTTGCGATCTGCTCTGATTTGGGGATACACCAGATCACCCAGGTCATGGCCTGGTTCACCTGTTTTTCCTTTGCCTTTTCGTAAAACTTAAAGGTGTAGTCCCCAAGGTTTGTTGCGGTCATGTCAGAATAATTCAGATCTGACCCCATGAAACTGCCGTTTTTATCTTTGGAGGCAATACGTTTGGTCTTGTGCAGGGCTGGCAGATAGAGCCATTGGGTATCATCCTTGTCTTCCCGGTCATAATCATAGGTCAAAAAAGCCGTGTCCTTGACATCCGAGGGGTGGAGAAAAAACATCAACCCCTGTCTGTCCTCTCCCTTTTTCTTTGCAAAGGACCGAATGACCCGGGTACGCTCATCTCCATTCCTGTCGATGAGAACCATCTTAAGGTCTGCGGTCTGGTTGTCTCCTTCATCCCTGTCATTAACCGCTTCCATGATTTTCCTGGCTTCTGGATCCTGGGCATGGACAGGGTACAAAATCCCCTGCATGAGAATCAGAAACAATGCACTTAAAACAATGGGTTTCATTTTTAATTTCCTTTGTTTGGGGATATACGGTGGGTCTCCCGACGGGTTACCAGACACATCAGGGCAGGATTCACAATAAAATCTGCCGCAAGGGCCAGAAGGATGGTCATTCCGGTAAGAGCGCCGAACACAACCATCAAAGATAATGAGGCCGTCATGAGAATGAAAAAACCGGAACTTAAAATCAAGGAGGTCAGAAGCAGGGCCCTTCCAGTACCCAGCATGGTCTGTTCAACAGCCTGTTGCGCATCCCCGGTCTGTTCATAGAATTTTCTAAAATTGTACATAAAGTGCAGGGTATCATCCACCACAATGCCGATGGCAATGCTGCCGATCATGATGGTGCTCATGTCCAGACGGATATCCAACATCCCCATGATTCCGGTGGTCATAAGAATAGGCAGCAAATTGGATATCATGCTTAAACAACCAATTTTCACACTGCCCACATGAACGATCATAAGCAGGGTGATCACAATAAAGGCCATGACATAACTTTTTGCCATGCTGTGCAAAGAAGCTGGGATGGACCGGGCCAGGATGGCGGGGATACCCGTGATAATGACCTGGGCCTGACCTGAGAACTCCCGTTCAAACAGGGTCTGAACATGATCAATGAAGGGGGCCAGGTAAATGGCGTCGGTCCAGGGAATCTTAATGCTGATCCGGGTTTTTCCATACCCTGCATCCACCAGCCGTTCAAGATCTTTTGACCCGGAATTTTCAAAGAGAAGCAGTTCCTGGGACACCGCATTGCCCGTCTCAGCCAGAGCATAAAACATGGGGTCATTGTTGTACAGGGACTGGTTTACCTCCATGAGGATCTCATTGATGGAAAACACCTTACCTGCCCGTATCCCGTCCTTATCATAGGTTCCAAGCTCCTGGATAACGGTCTGGATTTTTTCCAGGACCAGAGGATCTTTGATCTGATTTCTCCCTGAACTTTGGATGCCCTTCCCCTGGGGTTGATAAAAGTCCAGGATCACCTCCAGAACTACAGATCCGCCAAGCTCTTTATCGATAAAGGCAACATGGTCATGGATTTTTTCCCCCTTTGGAATCCAGTTGAGGATATTGTGGGAATAGGTCAGCTGACATGTAAAATAGATGGAAATCAAGAAAAGAATCAGGGTGGCAAACATGATCTTCCATGGATTACCCATGGAAACCCGGGCAATCCCCAGGAGAACGGCATCCATTGTTTTTGATTTTTTCTCCTGAAATCCCCCTGGCTTTTGGGAGATAGGAACAAGGGCGACAAACGCGGGCAGAAGCAAGATGGTATAGACCAGGGCCAGAATCACCCCCAGGGCCCCAAACATCCCCAAATCCCCGATGGCCGTAAGATCTGAGAATGCAAAGGTAAACAGGCTGGCTGCCGTGGTCAGGGCTGTCAGTACCACCGCCAGTCCGGAATGGGCCATGGCCGTAGCAATGGCATCCTCCCTGGAATTCCCCTTTTGCAGTTCCACATAAAAAATGGAGAGGATGTGTACGGAAAACCCCACCCCAACTGCCAGAAGAAAACCCGGCAAAACAATGGTGGTCAGTTTGATGGAGATATTGAAAAAGGCCAGAAGTCCCTGGGTTGAAAACAGGGCAGACATGATGATAATTTCAGGCAGAACCACCCCGGATACCCGCTGGAACAACAGGGCCAGAAAAA
>CAXHYW010000340.1:0-4943 GCA_964021475.1 uncultured Desulfobacteraceae bacterium
TGGTGAGTGATGATCCCGACCATATTCTGGCGGACCCTGATATTGATATTGTTCTGGAGCTGATCGGCGGTCTTTCCACTGCTGAAACCATCATTTTGAAATCATTGAAACAGGGAAAATCCGTTGTCACGGCCAACAAGGCGTTGCTGGCGGAGCGGGGGGGCGTTATCTTTCCGGCTGCCCATGATGCCAGGGGGTGTTTTGGATTTGAAACCAGCGTTGGCACCTCGGTTCCCATCATCAGAACCCTGAGGGAAGGGTTTGCCGGGGATGAAATTTTAAAGATTTCCGGTATTCTCAACGGGACCAGCAATTACATTCTTTCCTGCATGTCCCGGGAGGGGATGGAGTTTGACGATGCCTTGAAAAAAACCCAGGAAAAAGGGTTGGCAGAAACCGATCCCACTTTGGACATCCAGGGGATTGATTGCGCCCATAAATTGATCATTCTGATGAATATTGCCTTTAATGCGGTGTTTGATTTTTCCCAGCTTTATATTGAAGGTATTACCAAGATCACGGCCACCGATATTGCCTATACACGGCAGCTGGGATACACTATCAAGCATATCGGCAAGGCCCAAACAACAGAGGCTGGAATGGAAGCCCATGTTCATCCGGTACTGGTCCCTGAAGACCATATTCTGTCCTCTGTAAATGATGCCTTTAATTCCATTTTTGTTGAAGGTGAATTTATGGGGCCTTCCAATGTATACGGGCTGGGTGCCGGTCCCGGCCCTTCGGCGGTTGGGGTTGTGGGGGATATTATTGAAGCCTGCCGGTATCGACTGACGGGCCAGCAGCGTCCCTTGTCTCCTTTTTCTGTTTCCCTGGATAAGTGGTCCCCCATGGATATCCTTCCCATGGCAGCGATTCGATGTGAATACTATCTCAGGTTTCCTGTTTGTGACCGCCTGGGGGTTCTGGCGTCTATCTCAAAGGTGCTCATGGAACACCGTATCAGCGTCCGGTCGGTGATTCAAAAAGGTGAGCCGGTGGAAGGGGAGTGTCCCGTGGATATTGTCATTATCACCCATAAAGCCCTTGAAGCAGATATTCAACGGGCATTGGATAAAATCAGGGGGCAGGATTTTATCTCCGGGAAAATCCAGCTGATCCGAATTGAATCTGCAGCTTAGATAAGGATTAATATTATAAACCCAAGACGTCCTGTTCAGGAGACTGCGGACTATGTCTTGCACCGAGATCTTGGCGAATCTCAAGAAAGAGTGCGAATGGAAGCTTGTGAATCAAACTATTGACTTGCCTTCTCATGGAAGACATCGCCCATCGTGAAAAAATTCAAAGATACCGATGCAAATCAAAACTATTTTCTGATAAAAGTTGAAATCATAATGATGCAAGTAGCCATAATTTCCATCCAATCAACTATCTCCAATAGAGGGTGATGGAATGTTAATTAGGGGCTGTTTTTAAATAGTGAATGCAGCCACACCATGCGTGCCGCTATCAAACAGCCGCGTTATAGATTTAGCCAGCATTTTTTTATTTGGTTCGGCAGACGCAGTTTTTGCAATTTCCCTTACATTTATGCGTTTTATGGGGCTTTCCCTCAAGCAGTGTACACCCTTCCGGCAGGATATCTCCTGCCCAGGCACCGCTGAAATGTATTCTGGCCCGGAGGCCGCTTTTGGGAAGGTGGTAATCCAGAATGACTTTACCAAATGGAAAGGTCTGAGTGAGACTGCTGGTATCAACCAGGATGTTTTTGGCCTGATGTTCACCTTTCTGGATGGTTTCTATGAGTTCAAAGGCAGATACCCCGTCAAAAACTCCGTAAAGATGGATGTGGAGCAAATGATTTTCTTCGCGAGTCTGTACATGAAAATTTGATTGCATATGGCTTCCTTATAAAAATATAGTTTGGGTTGACTAACTTTTGAAGGAGAGCATAAAGGGTAAAAGTGTCCCTGTCAAGAAAAAAAACCAACCGAGAATACATCAAACTTAATCCAGATACAAAAATCCTTTTTGAGGTATGGGAAAGATCCGACAGCAATCTGCAGTGGAATAAAAGGGTCGTGAATAGAAACAATATATTTTTTTATTTGCCATAACTAACTTTGTCTGATAGGTAGCCATGACTTATGGAGGACTTATGTTGAAAATCAATACAAAATTCAGGTTTATTATTGCCTTTTATATGGCAATTCCCCTATCCGTGATGATCATTTACGCCAAGGATACGCCCCTTTTTCAGAACCCGGACTTCCAGGGGGTATTGGGGATCTGCCTGGCAGTCAGCCTCTTGCTGCTTGTTTGCAGTCCGTTTCTTTGGGGGCTTAGGTGGTTGTTCCTTGGCCAACTGACCAATGTGACAAAAGCCTGCACAGGGATCAAAAAAGGCAGGTACACTTTTTTTACCCTTCCCAATGAACCCAGCTTCGATTCCGGGGAAAATGAAATGGTGGCATTGATGCGGGATATGAACTGGATGATCCGCCAGATCCAATCCCGGGAAACAGAACTGGAAGGTCAGGTGGTCCGCCGGACACAGGCGCTTGAAGAAACAAATGCCGCCCTGGTAAGTGCCAGGGATGCTGCCAACGCATCGGCCCGGTCCAAAAGCGAATTCCTGGCCACCATGAGCCATGAGATTCGAACCCCCATGAATGCCATTATTAATCTGAGCGGTCTGGCCTTGAAGAGGAGTCTTGACCCGAACCAGAAAGAATACCTGGAAATTATCCACTCGTCTTCATCCGCCCTTCTGGGCATCATAAACGACATCCTTGACTTCTCTAAAATGGATGCTGACAAGCTTAGGCTGGAAACCATCCCCCTGGATATCCGGAATATTTTTGAAGAAATCATGGATATGTTTAAATGCCAGATTTCGGATAGCCCAGTGGAAATGATCCTTGATATAGATCCCACCGTTCCCGAAACCATACTAGGGGACCCCTTAAGATTGAGACAAGTGTTGACCAACCTGATTTCAAATGCTGTCAAATTTACAAAGCAGGGGAAAATCCTTATCCATGTGGACGTGGGGGAAACCGACGAACAAAGCGCTAGCCTGAACTTCTCCGTAATGGATACAGGAGTAGGCATTAACTCCAATGCCCTTTCAACGCTGTTCACCCCCTTCACCCAGGAAGATGGATCAACCACCAGGGAATTCGGCGGCACCGGTCTTGGCCTTGCTATCTCCCAGAAACTGGTGGGCCTTATGGGCGGAACAATCACAGCTGAAAGCCATAAGGGGGAAGGGGCCTGTTTTTCATTCACCCTGACGGTGAATGAACCCGAATATGCAGACAAAAAAGCGCCACTGCCCGGCATACCGGCAGCCAGACAAACCCAAACACCCGAGAAACTGAAGATACTGATAGTGGAGGACAATCAAATCAACCAGATCGTGGCCAGGGAGATCTTCAAATCTGTGGGGATAGACCCGGTTATTGTGTCCGGGGGACAGCAGGCGATTGACCAGATAGAAAGCCAAGATTATCATGCGGTGATCATGGACGTCCAAATGCCGGGAATGGATGGTTATCAGACCACTCGGATCATCAGAGAGAAGGGCTATGACACCATTCCAATCATTGCCATGACAGCCAATGCCATGGCTGAAGACCGTCAGAAAGGAATGTATGCGGGCATGACCGCATACATCACCAAACCCGTGGATCCGGATACGCTATTTTCCACCATGGAAACCTGCTTGGGTATCCATATTCCACAGCCCGAAAATTCCGACACAACCGACCGGCCGCAGCCATTACTGCACCATGATGCGTTGCCGGAGGAACTTCCAGGATTTGATGTTGAAGATGCCATGAAACGCCTTAAAGGGGATATGGATACATTTAAAGAGGTAATTCTGCAATTTTATGCGGACAACAAAGACATGGTCACGTTTCTATACCATGTGATGTCAGACCAAACAGCCCTGGATGCTGAAATCCATCGGATCAAAGGAGTCTGTGCCACCCTTTCCGCCACGGCCCTACATAGAGCTGTTTCTGATCTTGAGACTTTGGTCAAGGGGACCGCACAGCAGACCTCCCCCCAACATCCAGAAATACAGGCCTGTATGCGAAGAATTGAAACAGAAATGGTGCTTGTGGAAAAAACGGTTCAGAATCTATCAGATCCCATCCCCCGAGACCCACAAAATTCAGTTTCACATTTTCCCAATGATACCATGGAAAAAATTGAAGAACTGGGCCAGCTCATTGAGCAGAACAGCTTGTCAGCCAAAGCCTTTTCAAAAAAACTGGCAGCAGAGCTGTCCGGTACTTCCCTCTCCCCGGAGGCCCACCAACTGGAAATTCAAATCAAACGGTTTGAATTTACCAAAGCCAGGCAGACCTTTAAGAACCTGTCCGATGCATTCGCATCTGCCATAGTCAAGACTGCCGAACCCAAGGAAACTAAATTATGACAATGGAATTGAAAAAGAAAGAAAAAATTCTCATCGTGGACGATACCCCTGCAAATATCGATGTTCTGGGCGCCATCCTCATGGACGGCTATGATATCAGCGTTGCAGTAAACGGCTCCATGGCACTGGATATCGTATCCTCTGGTATTTTGCCCGATCTGGTTCTGCTGGATATCATGATGCCTGAAATGGACGGTTACGAAGTGGCCAGACGGCTGAAGGCTGATGCCAAGACCCAGGCCATCCCGGTTATTTTTGTCACCGCCAAAATCGAAGAGGAAGACGAAGCCAGGGGGTTTAAAATGGGGGCGGTGGATTATCTGCGTAAACCTGTCAATTCCGAAGTCACCCTTGCCAGGATACGGTCCCACCTGGAGCTTAAACGACTGCGGGATAATTTGAGCCTTTCCCTTGAAAAGAGGACCTTCCAGGTCGAGGTGTCAAACAAAGCCCTCTCCGGGGCCCAGGCATCTGCCCACAAACATCTGATCTATTTTAAAGAACTGTTTATGAATTCTCCCTATGGCATCAT